>CANHKH010000037.1 GCA_947460165.1 Comamonadaceae bacterium | reverse complement strand
CAGCTCGCGGTGGGCCCCCGCTTGCGTGACGATGGCGTACATGGCGGTGACTGCCGCGCTCTCAGTGGGCGTGGCCAGCCCGCTGACCAAGGCGCCAATGGCCACCACGGGCGCGAGCAGCTCCCATTTGGCGGCCCAGGCCGCGCGCCAGAGCACAGGGGGTGTGTGGGGTGCTGTGGGTAAGGGGAGGGCCAAGCTCGCCCCAGGCGGCGTGCGGCGCAGGTAGCCGCCAAACACGAGTAAATAAGCAATCATCACCAGCGCGGGCAAGACGCCGGCCACAAACATGGTGTGAATGGGCACGCGCGCCATGACGGCGTACATGATGAGAGGCACCGAGGGCGCGAGCAACACGCCCAAGGCGCTGGCACTGGTGACTAAGCTGATGCTGCGGTTTTCTGGGTAGCCCGACTTGAGCAGCAAAGGCACCAAGAGCCCACCCAAGGCCAAGATGGTGACGCCGCTGCCGCCCGTAAAAGCCGTGAAGCACGAGCACAGCACGGCTGCGGCCAGCACCGTGCCGCGTGTGCCTTGCCCCATGAGGGCCACAAACAACTGACCCAAGCGCTCGGCCGCGCCCGTGCGCGCAAACACCAGGCCGGCCAAGGTGAACAAGGGCAGGGCGGGCAGCGAGGGGTTAACGGTGATTTGGTAGTGCGAGAGCGCCACCGCAGCCAGCGGCAGGCCGTCTTGCCAGAACAAGGCCAGGGCCAGGCCGCCCAACATGGCAAAGATGGGCGCACCCGCCAGCAAGGCCAGCACCAACAAGAGCAGGCCTGGCCACAGCACCACGGCGCTGCCGTCAAACGCGCTGAGCAGCCCGCCGCCTGCGGCCGTCAGGACCAGCCCCAGCGCCAATCTCCAAGTGGACAGGGACGCGGGCGCACAGCGCGCACCCAATTTGAGGCCCAGCAAGGCAAAGCCCAGTGGCATGCTCAGTTGCACCCACCAGGTGGGCATGCCGTAGGCCAGCTCTTGCGCGGCCAGGCGTTCGCTGGCCACCAGTTGCCAACTGCACATGGCCAGCATGCCGCACACGAGCGCGGCCGTGCCGTGGGCCAGTGCCCCGGTCCAGGCCTGCAGGCCGGGGCCTTGGGTGCGCCCGCCTGCCAGCGTGCTCAGGTGGCCATGGCGTTCTGCGGCCAGGGCGCCCCACATGGCCAGCACCAAACCCAAATGCTGAACCACCACAGGCGCATTCATGATGCCGCTACCCAACAAGGGGCGCATCACAATTTCAATCACCGGGATCAGCACCATCAGGCCCAAAGCGGCCGAGGACACCCACTCGTCGAGCAAGGCCAGCCGCCGCCAACCCACGGGCTCCACCACTGCGTTGCCGGGGCGGGACGTGTTCACTGCATCAGCTGCGCTCACTTGGGTTTGCCAGCCCGGTAGGCGCTGAGGTGGGCCATGACTTCGTCAAAGGTCTCCGCTGGCACCATGGTGCCGCGAATGCGCGGGTAGATCTTGGTGGCAAAGTCGTTCCACTCTTTCATTTGCTCGGCGTTGGGCTTGTGCACCGTGAGGCCGCGTTTTTTCATGGCGTCCACGGCCTCTTCCACCTCCAGGCGGGCCTTGGTGCGAATTTGGGCACCGGCTTTGTCGCTGGCCGCCCGCACGGCTTGCTGCACGTTCGGGTCCATGTCGTCCCAGGCTTTTCGGGTAACCACCAAGGCCCCCACAATGGGAGCCCAGTTGATGTCCAGCATGTGCGGCGCGGTGTTGAAGACTTGGGTGGCCAAGGCAAAGTAGGGCGTGGAGGGCACCACATTGATCATGCCGGTTTGGATGGCGGGCAAGATGTCCGTGGTCTCCAGCGGCACGGGCGTGTAGCCCAGGCTTTTCATGATGGCTTGTTGGTCGGGCTCAGAGCCCCAGGCAAAAAACTTCATGCGCTTGTAGTCCTCGGGCCGCACGGCGGGCTCTTTGGAAAAAAACCGCACCCAGCCCGCGTCGCCCCAGGCCAAAACCACAAAGCCTTTGTCGTAGAACTTTTTCTCCATGGAGGCGCGCATTTTTTCGCGCACATGGTCTACCTCGTCCCAGTTGCGAAACAGCAAAGGCAAGGACTGCAAGGCCGCAATCGAAGGCTCTATTTCTCGCAAACCCACCACCGACAGCAGCGCGCCTTGCAGCTGGCCTATGCGCATGCGCCTGGCCATTTCGGCCTCGCCGCCTTGGCTGCCGTCGGGGTAAACCAAGTACTTGGCCCCCGCCCCTTGGGCCGTGCGCCAGGCGTCGGCCACCTCCAGCAGTTGCCGGTGGTAAAGCGAGTTTTTGGGCACCAAAGAGCCAATGCGCAGCGACTTGTTGTTCGCGTGCGCAGCAGGTGCGGCGGCCACGCTCCAAAGCAACACCACTGCGCCCAGAATTGGGGCCATCAAGCTGACTTTGGCACGGGCCAGCCCAGGCTGGCTGCGTGCAGCGCGCGTCATCAACATGTTTACATTCTCTTAAAACAGGTCATCGGCGGAATCAAGCAGCCACTGCGCCCGCAAGCGCATGACCTGGTTGGCCAGGTCTTTGCGCTGCGCGCTGGCCGCCAGCGCCTGGCGCAGCAAAGTCTCAAAAGCACTGCGGTCGCCCGCCGCTTGGGCAATGGCCTCGGCCTTGGCCACCAAGGGGCCGGCATGCTGGCCGCCTGCCAGCGCAATGGCTTCATCAAAATACGCCGTCGCTTTGGCCGCAGAGCCACCGGGCCGGGCCGCTTCAAAGTTGCCCATCAGGCTGGCCAAGGCGCCTGCCCCGTGGCCAGGCGCGCGTTGGTAGGCGAGCCCGGCCAAGCGCTCGGCCAAAGGCAAATCGGCCACGGCGTCGGGGTCGTCCGTGGACAACGCGATATACGCCCCCCACGAGGCCGCCGCCCAATACGCCACGCCCACTTGCTCAGCCCGCAGCACCGGCCATTGCTGGGGGCTGGTTTGGCGCAGCGCCTGGGCAAAGCCCGGGCTGGTTTGCACCAAGGCCGCCATGGCGTGACGGTGGGCGCGCAGGTACAGGCGCCTGGCGCGCTCATTGAGTTGGTGGGCCGCCCGGTTGTCGGTGGCGGCCAGGCGCTCGGCCTCAAACGCCACAAAGGCAAAGGCGTATTGCGTCAGGCCCGAAGCCACGGTCTCGGCCAAGGGCAAATGACCAGGCGTTTGGCGCAGCAAAGCCTCTGACAGCTTCAAGTAAAAGGCACTGGCTTCACGGGCCAGCCCCAGGTCTTCTTCTTCAGCCTGGCCCTGCGCTGTCAATGCATCGGCTGCACTGTGGACCAGCAACTGGCGTGGCACGCATGCGCTCAAGCCCAGGGCCAGCAGCAGCACGGCCAAGGTGAAGGGGAGATGGCAGCGTTGAAAAGGTGTCACTGGAGGCGAGCGCAGGGTCATGTCAAAGGCGGTTGATGAACGCTGGCAAGCCCGAATCCAGGCGCTTGCACACGGCGGTCTACAAAGTTCAACATTTCAAGTCTATGTACGCCGCATGAAATGTCCGTGACAAGCTCGGCCGGCGCAGCAGCCCTGGCCAATGGTTCAAGCGCCATGGGGCAGGCAGGCATGCCAGGCAGCGTGCGACCAGGCTTGTGGCTGGCCTCAAGCCTTGACAACGCCGCGGTTTGGCCGCTTTGATGAGCAGATCGGCCTCCCCAAAAAGGTGCCACTGGCTGCGAATGCACAGGCCAGACCTGCTTGTGCTTGGCTTGGATGGACCAGGGGCAGAGGCTCCATAGAGTGTCATACACTGTTTTCAGATCCGTGACACGCCCGTGGGCAAGAAAGAACACCATGGAGAAAAAGCCTCAGGCACCCGCCAATCCCCGGTTCGGCTACGCCAAGACCGCCGGTTGGCGCGCGCGCATAGGCTTTTTGATTCCGCCGGCCACACCCACGGTGGAGCGCGAGATGGTGGAGCTGGCGCCTGACGGCGTTTCGGTCCACTTTGCTCGCCTGGTCGCACGCGGCCCGGTGGGCACGCTGCAGACGCTGCTTAAGCGGGCTGCCAGCCACATTGAGCACCTGGACGAAGTGGTGGAAATGCTCGCCAGCGTCAAGCCCGATGTCATGGTGCTGGCGCACACCGCCACCAGCTACTACCTGGGCAAAGAGCGCGAGGCTGAACTGGTGGCCCGCATTCAGGATCGGATCGGCATTCCCTTCATCACCACCTTTGGCAGCGTCGTGGCAGCCTGCGAGGCCCTGGGCGTCAATGCCATCGCGGTCGGGACCGCCTACGACGAAGCGCTCAGCCACAAGAGCCGCGAGGTGCTGCAAAGCCATGGACTGCGGGTCGCAGACATGAAATGGCTGCCCGAGGTCAAGAGCATCTTCGAGGAGACCGAAGAGCGTGTCTACCACCTGGGCCGGCAGGTTGACTGCCCCGAGGCGCAGGCAGTTTTTATCAGCGGCGTCGGGCTGCCCACGCTGTCGGTGCTGGGCGCACTGGAGGCCGACCTGGGCAAGCCTGCCATCTCCAGCGCGGGTTGCATGATGTGGCAGGCCCTGCGCGAGGCACGCATCAGGGCGCCGGTGGCCGGTTACGGCCGCTTGCTCGAGCTGTGATTGAGCTGGAGCGCACGCCATGTTGGAGCTCATGGCCGGGCCGGTCATGCCGGCCAGCAACTGCACCCTGGCCCCATGCGGCTTTCGGCTTGCGCATTGTTGCCTGCCAAGGCATGGCGCAGGCCTTGCCGGCCATCAAGGAGCGCCGCTTCGGCGAGACGCGCACCTGGCTGCCCTACGCCGTGCGCGCACGCTGCAGGGGTACGGTGGCGCCAAGAGGGGCCCGAACAGATTCATGACTTGAGCGCGAGCCTGCTCGCCATTGCTTTTTGCCAGGAGAACACAGATGCCTCACACCACCCCCCAATCGCCATCGACACGGCGCCTGATCTTGCAGATGCTTGTGCCTGCGATCGCCCTTGCAGCCGCAGCGGGCGTGCATGCCCAGGCCTACCCTGAGCGGCCCATCAAGCTCGTGGTGCCCTGGCCGGCCGGCGGCATCACCGATTCCGCAGGTCGGCTGATCGCGCAAAAACTCTCTGATCGCATGGGCTCGCCGGTCCTGGTGGAGAACAGGGCTGGCGCGGCAGGCACACTGGGCGCAGAGGCGGTGTCGCGCGCGCCGGCCGATGGCTACACCCTGCTGCTGGCCAGCGCTGAGACGCATGCCATTGCTGCCAACCTGCGCAGCAACCTGCCCTATGACCCGCAAAAGAGCTTTGTTGCCATTGCGCCCTTTGCGATCAACCCCTTTGCGGTGGTGGCGCGGCCAGATTTCCCGGCCAATACGGCCAAGGAGTTGGTGGAGTTGATCAAGCGCGAGCCGGGCAAATACACCTATTCGTCGGCCGGCCTGGGCAGCACCTCGCAGATCGCCATGGAGACCTGGAAGGGCATGGCCGGGCTCGATGTCAGGCATGTGCCGTTTCAGGGCCAGGCGCCCGCCGTGACCTCTTTGCTGGGCGGCCACACCGACCTGCAGATGCTGCCGGCGGGCAGCGCCGTCGGTCTGCTGCGCACTGGCAAGGTCAAGGTTTTTGCCGTTTCCACCAGTGGCCGTTTCTTTGACATGCCCAACGTGCCCACGCTGCGCGAAGAAGGCTATGCGAGCATGAATTTTGCCAACTGGTTCGGCCTGGTCGCGCCTGCTGGCGTGCCTGAGGTCATCACCCAGCGCCTTGCCACCGACATGGCTGCAGTGCTCGGCTCGCCCGACACGCAAGCTGCGCTGCGCAAGCTCGGCGTGGAAGCCTTTCGCACCATGGCGCCGGCCGCCTTCGAAGAATTCTTGCTGGGCGAGCGCACGCGCTGGGGCGATGTGATTCGCGCGGCCAAGATCAAGGCCGATTGAACTTGGCAGCCTGGCCGGTTCTTGATGGGCAGTGTGCGCACCCGTCCCCGGCCCATGCGCAGCTGATCTTGTCGGTTGCCATGGGGAACTGGGTGGCGACCTCACTGGCAACTGTCGCCCACTGGCCGTTGGCCCGAATCCGCAGCGCTGCGGCAGGGTTTGCAGCCTGTCTGTGCTGAAGGTTTGTGCTCAGCGCCTGTGAATGCGGGTGGATTCTCTGACGACCAACTCAGCTGGAATTTGCGCCAGGGCAGGCACGCGTCCTTCAATCAACTCCATCAAGGCCTGCGCTGCACTGGAGCCAATTTCGTAGATGGACTGGCGCACCGTGGTCAGTGGTGGCAAGGTGAAGGCCGAGTGCGGCAAGTCGTCAAAGCCGACCAGGGAGATGTCTTCCGGCACCCGAATGCCGCCTCGGTACAAGGCCAAGCGCGCGCCGTAGGCCATTTGATCGTTGGCCGCAATCACCGCTGTGAAGCTCTGGTGGGTGGCCAGCAACTGGTTCATGGCACGAAAGCCGCCTGATTCTTGGAAGTCGCTGTAAACAATCAAGCCCTCGTCGCACACCATGTGCTGGCGCAGCAGCTCGGCGCGAAATCCAGCCACGCGCTGCACCGCATCGGAGTGGTCCAGGGGGCCTGAAATAAAGGCCACGCGCTGGTGGCCCAGGGCATGCAGATGGCGCACCGCCAGACTGGCGCCCTCCACATTGTCAAAATCAATGCTGTGCAATTGGCTGGCCACCAATTTCCGGCCTGTGACCACCACCGGAACAGACTGGGCCACATCGATCAAGGTGTCGTCAGTGAGTTTGCCGGTGAGCACAATGATGCCGTCGACCTTGCGCTCTTGCAGCATGAGCAGCCGGTCTTTTTCTTCTGCCTCGTTCCAGTGGCCGCTGACAAAGAGGGGCGAGTAGCTGGCCTGCTGCAGCACATCTTCGATGCCGCGCAAGGCCTCCCCGTAGAAAGGGCTGTCAATGAACTGTGTGAGCACCCCAATGCTCATGGCGCGCCCCCCTGCCAAGCTGCGTGCGGCCGGGTCGGGTCTGAAGTTGAGCTCTTCAATCACCGAGCGCACAAGCGCTTGCTTTTCTTGACTGACCTGCGCCGTGCCATTGAGGATGCGCGAGACCGTACTGGGCGAGACGCCTGCACGTTGCGCCACCATGGTCAATGTGGTGCGCTGACCCGAACCTGGCAAGTTCGCTCGCCGCGTTTGGCGGCTGTCAGGGGTGTGTGGCTTGGGCATGGTCCTCAAAATGGGGTGCGGGTTGAGAACGTCCTCGACAGGCCTTGGACCGAGGCCTGCGCGGGCCAATTCGGTGGCATTGCCCATCTGGATCTGAGAATCATATGATCAAATTCAAGGCGTCTTCAAACGGGCCACTTTTTTGGGCGGCACGCTCAGCACGACCCCATCCGAAAAGCGCACATCCATGGCTTGGTCAGTGGGGTTGTAGCCCAGGTAGGTTTTTTTGCCATTTTTAGGGTTTTTGAACACCGCATGAGACATCACATTGGCCCACACCGAGGTGTCGGGAACGCCCATCTCAGACAAAGCATGCAGCCAAAAATGGGCATGTGAACGGGTTTCGCCCAATTCGACAGAGCCTCTCGGGTTCCAAAGTTGCAAGGCTTTGTCTGGGTTTTTCAGCGCCAGCAGGGCTGCATAGATGTCTTGCCAAATGTCCTTGGTCGTTTCATCGCTTTGGCCCGAGGCATCGTAGGCTTGGCGAGCCTGCTCGGCCTGGCGCGCGAAAGACTCGACATAAGGGGCAGGCAACTGGGCCAAATACACCGAGGCCGGGGTGATGGGCAACAAATTGATACCCATGATTTGCCGAGGCTCCTCGGTCCACCAGGTGCTGAAACCATACCCCCCCCCAAAGACCATGCTGGCCAGGGGCTGGCGGTAATCCGGGTGGAACACATTGCCGTGCGCATCAAACCAGTAATGCAGCACCGACGAGACCTCGGTGGCGTACAGGTACATGCCCAAGGCCTTGAGCTCGGGCTGGCCGGTGGCCTCGCCCCACTGCGCCACGGCGGCCCAGGCATGGATGGCCTCTGACGAAGACTCCTGGTCGTTGCCCAGGCCAAAAAATTCGCTGTTGCCACGGGCCCAGGAATGGCCCTCGTACACATCAAAATTGCGCACAAAAGGAAAGTCCGCGCGCTTTCTCTGCGAGGTGGCGATGTCGCGAACCAGCAAATTCACCATGCCGCCCCAGGCTTGCTGCGTGGCCCACTGCGGGTCACGCCTGGCCACATGCGCGGCCGCCATGATCCAGTAGCCGTAGTGAAAGTGGTGGTCGTTCATGGCCGACACGCTGAAATACTCTTCCGGGTAACCCAGCACGCTGCCAATGCCTGCGTCATGCGCAAAATAGCTCAAACCCCGACCAGAGAACCACGACTCCATGCGCTGCTTGAGGATTTTTTCCAGTTCCAAGGCACTGGCCTCCTGGCCTTGTTGCTCGGCAATTGCCATCAGTTGCGCCACCGCGCCCAAGGCCTTGCCTGTCCAGTAAGTGCCATTGCCCATTTTTCCGAACAAGCTGTTGGCGCGGCGTCTGTCGCCCACCAGCAGTTCGTTGAGCGCCTCTTGGCTGGCTTTGCCTTGTAAGGCGGGCCACATGGGCATCAAGCCATGGACGCGCAACTCGGTGCGAAACTCGTTGCCCGACACCACCGCAATGGGGCCACGCACCGAGGGCAAATGACCCACCGCCTGCGTCTGTGCCGGCACTTGGGCCCGCCGATGATGGAGGTACATGCCCATCAGCGCAGGGGCGGCCACACCGTCCATGGCGCGGGTGCTCAGCCGGTAGCGGGTGCTGACCAGGCTTTGTGCTTCGTCATAGGCCCACTGCACCTCGGTGTGGTCGACAAAGGCAAAGGCAGCCTCGGCATAGGCTTGGCGGGTGGCGGCGTCGCCTTGTGGCAACACGCCGATGGAAAAATAGCGCGCCTGCCCTTCAAACGCCAACTGAACCAGGCCCTGTGCGCCCTGCGTGAGCCGCGTGCCCACAGGCACATACAGGCCATACAGCGCGCCATGGGCCTTGAAGTAATGCACCTGCTTGTTGCCAAGGGTCTGTGGCGCAAGCTCAGCCGCCTGCACCTGTGGACCCAGTTTGAGAGTCACATCGCCACGGCTGACTTCAAAGTAAGCCAGGGGGCTGCCGTGCAGCAAGTGGCTGCGCAAATGGTCTTGCCCTTGGCGCATCTCTACCGTGATGTTCCAGTCGCCCGCCTTGAGCAAGCGCGCATCGGCTGGCTCAAAGTCTTTGGGAGAGACCGTGAAGTCGGCCACATGCGGGTAGGTGACGGCGGTCTTGCCTGTGCTGCCTTTGGCCCAATTTTTAAGTGCAGAAATCGGCCCCACTTGGGCCTGAGGAAAACCCATCTCCATGCCTTGCGGCGTGGCCTTGAAGCTCAAAGGGTGGGCATGCAGCACATCCGACCACTGGCCGTACATCAGCGAGGAATACCAGGTGTTGGTAGGCACCGCCTGCTTGAGCATGTCGCCCGCACGAAAAGGCGCGGGCTTGGGCCGCACCGTCTCGCTGGGCTTGGGTGCCAGCCAAATGGCACCCGCCCCCACAGGCGCGGTTTGCGCCTGGGCCAGGGGTGTCAGCAGGGCAGACCCAGCCAGCAAGACCGCCGCCCCTGTCAAGGCCCCCCACACAGTCGTGCGCATTAAAACGTCCAGGTCAAGCCCACAGTGGCGCTGTGGCCCACACGGTCATACAAAGGGTTCACGCCCAAAAAGCCGTTGTTGGGCATGCTCACGGGCGCAGGCCCCGTTTTTTGGAACTGCGACCTGGCCACGCCCGCCGTGACGGTCAGGCCTTTGCTGATTTCCGGCACTTTTCGGGCTGCGCCCAGGTTCAGGTGCAAAGCAGAATTGCTCTGACCCCACTCCTGGGGATTTTTCGAGGAGGCTTGCGGAAAATACACGCCGCCCACGGTGTAGGTGTACAACCCACGGTAGTGGCTCCAGCCCAGCATGGCGTCGTAGGCGGTGGCTTTGTAGCCCTGGTAGGCGGCCGAACTCGGGCCGTAGTTGAAGCCCGGGTCCAGGCCGAACAAGCAGGTGTTCAGGGCCGCGCTGTAGTTGCACGACGCGGCCGAGCCAGACCATTGGCTGCGACGCACGCCCCAGGTGAACATGTTTTGGGGATTGGGCCAGTGGTTGCCTTGCAACACCACCACGCTTTGGCTGGGCGCATTGGCCCGGCGTGGGGTGGTGTTGTCTGAAGGCAGGGTGTCTGGGTCACCGATCCAGCCCACCAACGCCGATTTGCCGAATGCGCTTTGCTTGGCACCCTTGGCCGACTGCACGGTCAGCTCCACCAAGTTCTTGGCATTTGAGAATTGAAAAAATAGCTCTAAGGCGCTGGGCTTGGTGGGGTTGGGGGAAAACGGCCGCCCAGAGGAGTCATTGCGGGCTTGGTCCACCATGAAGGTGTTGCGCTGGTTAGAGGCCGCTGTCAGCTCAACACTCAGTTTGCCTGAACCGTCTTCCCACATGGGCGAGGTCAGGCGCACAGCCGTTGGGAAAATGCCAAAGCCGGCACCCGAATCAGCCCAGACCCCAGACAGACCAATGGGAAACGAAAAGGCATCGGAGCGCGCCCAAGAGCGCGACAACTGCGTGCCCAGCTTGAGCGAGCCCAAGTCTGGCCGGCTGATGCCCACAAAGCGCTCCGTGAAGTCGCGGCTGAGCATGCCTGCACCATCTTCCCGGTAGTCCACGTCAGGTGATTTGAAAAACCGAGCCACCTCGTCACCCCGCCAGCGGTAGGTCAACTTGGCTTCCAGCCCCACGGCCCCAGCCGATTCATGGCTCCAGCCCAAGGTCAGCTGTTGCATGCTCAGCTCTGAATTTCTGTCGGCGCGACTGGTTTGAGACAGGCTGGGCTTGGACTGCGCGTTGCGGCTGTCAAAAGAATAAATGGATGCATCGTTGGGCACGGTGCGTGCACCCGCCGCACTGCGGCTCAATTCGTGTTTGCTAAAGCCGGTGATTTCAAATTTGTGCCCATCTGGGCCATCAAAGTTGGCTGCCAGAACGGCCGCTGGGGCTGACAGGACCAGCGCCAGGGCTGGGCGGTTGATTTTTTTCATGTGCGGCGACTCGATGGAGTGGTAACGACAGGCTCAGAAAGAAATTCGGCCTTCATTTCTTGAAAGCCCTTTCATGCACAAGTTTCTGACGCTGACACCAATCAGTCAACTGTCAAAGTTGCTCAGCGCCCTAGAGAAAACCCTTGACTCATTGGCGATCTCGGCCCAAATACAGCGCAGACATGCTTAAAAAATTCGAAAAAAAGCGGTGGAATCATCAATATTCTTCATTGACCCCCGTCTCTGCGCTGAGACCTGGCGGATGGGCTGGGGAGCTCGGTTTTCTAGGGAAAACGCCAATGGAAGGGGTAAAAAAATGGCCCTATCGTTCAAAGCTTGAAATCGCTTTCTGAAATCGCTTTCATTTTCACGGCCCACTGCCCTGAATCCCCTGACAGCCAGCAAGCGCACCACAGACCTAAGGATGACCATGGCCGAGATCAAGCTGCCCGCAACGCAACACCCCACCCTTGTCAAGGCTGCGCCACTGGCGCCCCAGCCTGGGGGAGGGTCAGCATCGGGGGGTGAAGGCTCGCCTGCGGCTCGCTTGGCTGGCCGCGCAGACACCAACGCCACCATGGCAGACCCCCATGGCCAGCGCCTAGGCCGCCTGCCCGCCGCCAGGAGGCGGCTCACCGACCTTGATGAGCTGCCCTTGAACGACTCGGGCACCACCGACGACAGCCTGCTGCCTGAGCACAGCGCAGCCCCGGGCGCTGAACAGGGCAGCCTGACTGCCCAGGCCTGGGACTCGGGCCTTGGCGCTGCGGCTGACATGACCCAAGCTGTGGTGCTGGCGCAATTGGAATTGCCCACCCAGCCACCCGCACCTTCTGGGGCGGGCACTGGCGGAGCTGCTGCCGGCAACCAAGCCGCGAGTTCTTCCTTTGGCGGCTTGGCGGGGGCGTTTGGGGGCGCTGCGGCACTGGGCTTGCTGGCAGGCGGCCAAGGCGGCGGCCAATCGGCGGGCCTGTCGTCGGTGGCTGCAGCCCCCGCCGCGCCCGCCCTGGGCATTGCAGGCCGGCTGGTCAATGGCTACATCGACAAAGCCATCGTGTTTCAGGACAACGATGGCGACGGCGTGCTGGACAACGACCAAGACGGCGTGGACGAGGCTGGCGAAGAGCCCTACGCCATCACGGGCAGCGACGGCAAATTCAATCTGGTGGGCGCCAACCCTGCGGGCGCGTCTTTGGTGACCCTGTCGACCGCCAATACCGTGGACACTTCCACCGGGGAGCGGGTCACCAGCGTCTTCAGGGCGCCAGCCAACGCCAAAGTGATCTCGCCTCTGTCCACCCTGATCGAGGCGGGCGCCAAAACGGGCATGGACGAAGACATGCTCAAAAAAGCCTTGGGCATCGACAAGAGCACCTCGCTGCTGAACTTCGACCCAGTGTCCACCGCCACCACGGGCAGTGCCGCCGACGTCGCCCAAGCCCTCAAGGTCAAGGCCGCCAGCGTGATGGTGTCCAACCTGATGGATGTGGGCAGCAATTTGATTCAAGGCGCCAAAAATACGGGCACGGTTGATTATTCAGCCGCCGTGGTCAGCAGCTTGGTGGGCGCCATCAAAAACAGCAAAGACAACGCCGCGGGTTTGGACTTGAGCCAGGCCGCCAACGTCAACACCGTGTTGACCCAGGCCCTGAGCGCAGCGTCGGTGAGCAGCACCGCAGCGCTCACCACCGTGGTGGGACACGCCGCCAACAAGCTCAAGGACGCCAACGACCAGCTCAAGACCCATTCCACGGCGGCTGACCCCATGGCGGCCTTGGAGAGCATGGCAAAAGTTGAAAAGGCCGTGCAATCGACCGTGGCAGACTCGGTCAAAGCGGCCGTCCAAGACTCCAGCAAAGTCGCGGCCTTGCAAAACCTCAACGTGCAGACTGAGGCTACCACTGCCGTGGTGCCCAAGCTGGTGGTGTTTGAGACCTTGAACTTCAGCACCGGCCAACAAGTCAAGGCAGATGCCTTCGAGGGGGCTACGACTGCGGCCGTGGTGCAAAGTGACAACAACACCGTCATGAGCTTTGTGAAAGCGGCCGGTGGGAGTGCCGCCAATGCCGGCGCGACCCTGTACACCGGCAAGTTGGGAACGCTGGGCACGCTCAATCCATTTGATTTTTCTACCACCACCAAACTGGGCATGTGGGTGCACTCGGCGCAGGCGGGCACCAAGGTGCGCCTGGAAATTGGTGACTCGGCGGCCGGCGGCTACCCCAAAGACAACAACTGGGTGGCGGTGGAGGCCAGCACCACCAAGGCGGGCTGGGAATACCTGAACTTTGATTTCAGTGCGCCCACCAGCCGCTTCATTGCCAACGGCGGCTCTGGCGGTTATGTGGGCACGACCGCTCTGAAGTCCAGTGTCAACTACGACATGCTCAATGTCTTCTTCGACTTGGGCGCCACCAAGCTCACGCCTCAAACCTATCACTTTGACGCGTTGGGCTATGCCAAAACCAACCCAGGCGCGGCCCCACTGGACATTGCCTACCAAACTGCGCCTGCGGTGCCCGCAGGCTACACCCTGGCTTTCAGCGACGAGTTTGGCGGCGAGTTGGCGACAGCCAGCAACGCCAGCAAAGCCACGCCCGATGCCAGCAAATGGCTGCTTCAAACAGGCAAAGGTCCCAACGGTGACGGATGGGGCAATGGCGAAAAGCAAACCTACACCAACACCCTGGACAACGCCTATGTCCAAAATGGCGCACTGCGCATCGTGGCCAACAAAACTGGCGACAGCATCACCTCGGCCCGCCTGAAATCGGTGGCCGACCTGGAGCCCTACGGCTACATGGAAGTGCGCGCCAAGATCCCGGCTGCACAAGGCGCGTGGCCGGCCATCTGGCTACTTGGCCAAGGCACTTGGCCTGACACCGGTGAGATTGACGTGATGGAGTGGACGCAAAAATATTTCGGCACTTCTGAAGTACAGGCTGCGCTGCATTTCAAACAGTCCTATGGCGACACCCAGTTCAAGAAAAGCACCACGCTGAGCAGCCCCATCACCGACTTTCACACCTACCAGGTGTGGTGGACGCAGGACTACATCCGTTTTGGCGTGGACAGCAACAACGACAACGCCTACTACGAGTACAAAAAACCAAGCGCCGCCAGCAGTGCCAACTGGCCGTTTGAAAACCCCATGGACCTCATCCTGAACCTGGCCAGAGGCGGGACACTCGGGGGAACGGTACCCAGCGGTAATTTTACTTATGAAATGGCTGTGGATTATGTGAGGCTGTATCAGGGGCCAGCGATTGCCAAAGGCCCCACCACCGCACCGACGGCGCCTACCGCTGCAGCCGCCGACGTGGTCTCGCTTTACAGCGAGGCTTACACCACCACTGGCGGCTTTGACCTGCCCAACTGGGGCCAGTCCCAGATGCTGGCCGATGCCACCATTGCATCGAACAAGGTGCTCAAGGGCGATGCCTTCACTTACCAAGGCTTTGAGTTCGGCGCGGTCAACGCGACGAGCAAGAGCTTGGCCAAACTGCACCTGGACATTTGGTCGCAAGACGCCACCAAAGTGCGGGTGTACGTGATCTCCAAGAAGGCCGGGGGTGCCTCGGGCGTGGAGGACAGCGAGTATGTGGACGTCACGCCCACGGCAGGCGCCTGGAAGGGTGT
>CANHKH010000036.1 GCA_947460165.1 Comamonadaceae bacterium | reverse complement strand
TTGAGCAAGTCATTGACCTGCGCCGGGTTGGCCTTGCCTTTGCTCGCCTTCATGGCTTGACCGACCAGGGCATTGAAGGCCTTGGCGTTGCCGGCTTTGACTTCTTCCACGTTCTTGGCGTTGGCGGCCAGCACCGCGTCAATGATTTTCTCCAGCTCGCCGGTGTCGCTCATGGACTTCAGGCCTTTGGCCTCGATCACAGCGTCCACGTCTTGGCCATCGCCAGTCCACAGGGCGTCAAACACTTGGCGCGCCGCGTTGTTGGAGATGGTGCCGTCGGCAATGCGGGCAATGAGCTGGCCCAGCTGCGCGGCGCTGACGGTCGAGGCGTCTATGCTTTTGTTGTCGGCGTTCAGGCGCTTGGACAATTCGCCCATGACCCAGTTGCCCGCCAGTTTGGGGCTTTTGCAGGCTTGGGCCACAGCTTCAAAGTAAGCGGCCACCGCCTTGCTCTGCGTGAGCTGCCCTGCATCGTATTCAGGCAAGCCGTAGTCGCGCACAAAGCGCTCGGCCATCACGCGGGGCAGCTCGCTCATGGCCGCGCGGGTTTGTTCGACCCATTCGCGGCCAATCACCAGCGGCGGCAGGTCGGGGTCTGGGAAGTAGCGGTAGTCGGCCGAGTCTTCCTTGGTGCGCATGGCGCGGGTCTCGCCGGTGTCTGGGTCAAAGAGCACGGTGGCTTGCTGGATCTTGCGGCCGTCTTCGATTTCTTCAATTTGCCAGCGCACTTCAAAGTCGATGGCCTGCTGCATGAACTTGAAGCTGTTGAGGTTTTTGATCTCGCGCCGGGTGCCCAACTCGGCCCCGGGTTTGCGCACCGACACGTTGGCGTCGCAGCGAAAGCTGCCTTCTTGCATGTTGCCGTCGCAAATGCCAATCCAGGTCACGATTTTGTGCAGCTCTTTGGCGTAGGCCACGGCTTCGGCGCTCGAACGCATGTCGGGCTCGGTGACGATCTCCAAGAGCGGCGTGCCGGCGCGGTTGAGGTCAATGCCGGACTGGCCAATAAAGTCCTCGTGCAGCGACTTGCCCGCGTCTTCTTCCAAGTGGGCGCGCACCAGGCGCACGGTTTTTTTCTCGTCTCCAAGAAAGAACTCGACCTCGCCGCCTTGGACCACCGGAATTTCAAACTGGCTGATTTGGTAGCCCTTGGGCAGGTCGGGGTAGAAGTAGTTTTTGCGGGCAAACACGCTGGACTCGGCAATGTGCGCCTTGACCGCCAGGCCAAACTCAATGGCGCGTTGCACCGCGCCCTTGTTCATCACGGGCAGGGCGCCGGGCAGGGCAAAGTCCACCGCGCTCGCTTGCGTGTTGGGCTCGGCACCAAAGGCAATGGGTGCGCGGCTGAAAATTTTGGAGGCGGTGGTCAGCTGGGTGTGGGTTTCAAAGCCGATGACGACTTCGTAGCCTTGAACCAGCCGTGATTTTTCTTGGGCCATGGGATGTTCCGGTGCGAATCAGGGGGCCACAGGGCGGCGCTGGTGCCAGTCGCTCACCTGTTGGAACTGGTGCGCGGTCTGCAGCAGGCGCGCCTCTTCAAAGTAGTTGCCAATCAGTTGCAGGCCCACGGGCAGGCCGCCTTGGCCGAAGCCGGCGGGCACGCTCATGCCGGGCAGGCCAGCCAGGCTGGTGGACAGGGTGTAAATGTCGGCCAGGTAAGCGGCCAGCGGGTCGGCGGTTTTCTCGCCAATGGCCCAGGCCACGCTGGGCGCCACAGGGCCGGCGATCACATCGCACTGGGCAAAGGCTTTTTGAAAGTCTTCGGCAATCAGGCGGCGGATTTTTTGGGCCTGCAGGTAGTAAGCGTCGTAATAGCCGTGCGAGAGCACGTAGGTGCCCACCATGATGCGGCGCTGCACCTCGGCGCCAAAGCCCTCGCTGCGGGTTTTTTTGTACATGTCTTCAAGGTCGCCGTGGTCTTTGGCGCGGTGGCCATAGCGCACGCCGTCAAAGCGGCTCAGGTTGCTGCTGGCCTCGGCCGGGGCAATCACGTAATAGGCCGGGATGGACAACTCGGTCAGCGGCAGGTCCACCTCCAGCAAGCTGGCGCCCAGCTTTTCAAACTCGGCCAGCGCTGTGCGCACGGCGGCCAGCACATCGGCGCTGCAGCCGGCCCCAAAAAACTGCTTGGGCAGGCCCATGCGCAGGCCCTTGAGCGGCTGGCTGCCCGCAGCTCGGAGGTGCGCGCTGTAATCCACGGCGGGCAGGTCCAGCGAGGTCGAGTCGCGGTCGGGATCGCCCCCGGCCATGGCCGAGAGCAAGAGCGCGCAGTCCTCGGCCGAGCGGGCCATGGGGCCGGCTTGGTCCAGGCTGGAGGCGTAAGCGACCATGCCGTAGCGCGAGCAGCGGCCGTAGGTGGGTTTGATGCCGGTGATGCCGCTCAGCGCCGCCGGCTGGCGGATGGAGCCGCCGGTGTCGGTGCCGGTGGCCGCCGGCACCAGGCCGGCCGCCACGGCGGCGGCCGATCCGCCCGACGAGCCGCCGGGTACGCGCGAGCGGTCCCAGGGGTTTTTCACCGGGCCGTAGGCGCTGTTGTCGTTGCCCGAGCCCATGGCGAATTCGTCGCAATTGAGCTTGCCCAGGGTCACCATGCCTGCTTCGGCCAGGCGGCGCACCACGGTGGCATCAAACGGGCTGCGGTAGCCAGCCAGCATTTTGGAGCCGGCGGTGGTGGGGAAGTCGCGGGTCACGAACACGTCTTTGTGCGCCAGCGGCACGCCCAAGAGCGGCGTGCGCTCGCCCGCCGACAAGCGGGCGTCGGCGGCCCGAGCTTGGGCCAGGGAGGCTTCTTCGTTGAGCGCCAAAAAGGCGTTGAGGTCGGCCTCCCCGTGAATGCGGCTTAAAAAATGCTGCGCCAGCTCCACGCTGGAGACCTCGCGGGCGGCCAAGTGGGCGGCGAGTTGCGCCACTGAACGTTCATGCCAGAGCGCGCTCATTCGATCACCTTGGGCACGAGAAAGAGGCCGCGTTCCACGGCCGGGGCGCTCACCTGAGAGGCTTCGCGCTGGTTGGGCTCGCTGGCCACGTCCTCGCGCAGGCGCAGGGCAATCTGGCCGGTGACGGCGGCCGGGTGGGCCAGCGGCTGCACGCCGGCGGTGGGCACGGCCGCCATTTGTTCGACCAACTGGAACAAGCCGTTGATGCGGTCCAGCGTGCGCTGGGTTTCCTGGGGCGGCAGTTCCAGGCGGGCCAGGTGCGCCACGCGGGCGATGTCTTGGGGGGTCAGGGCCATGGTGGGGTCGGCAAAAAGAAGCAGAAAGTGGGCCGATTCTCTCCATTTGAGGGCAAATGTCGCCTCGAACGGAACTGAAACGGCATGTAAAAGACTGGGCTGCGGGGCCTGAGGCGGCACTGAGCTGGACAGGCGATGCGCTATTATCTCGCCTTTGGACTGGTGCTTGGCCCCCCGCCCGTGGCAGGCGTTTTACTGGCATCTGGCATCCTGACCCTTGACCCCCTGACAATCAAAAGCTCCTTGATCGGGCCCGCGCACCGGGCCCTTCTGGCCTTATCCGGATCTCTGACATGTTTGAATCTTTCCGTCGGTATTTTTCGACCGACCTGGCCATCGACCTTGGCACGGCCAACACGCTGATTTTTGTGCGCGACCGTGGCATCGTGCTGGACGAGCCCTCGGTGGTGGCCATTCGGCATGAAGGCGGCCCCCAAGGCAAAAAAAGCATACAGGCCGTGGGCCGCGAGGCCAAGGCCATGCTGGGCAAGGTGCCAGGCAACATCGAGGCCATTCGCCCCATGAAGGACGGCGTGATCGCCGACTTCACCGTGACTGAGCAAATGCTCAAGCAATTCATCAAGATGGTGCACCCGCGCTCCATGTTCAAGCCCAGCCCGCGCATCATCATTTGCGTGCCTTGCGGCTCCACCCAGGTCGAGCGCCGCGCCATCCGTGAAAGTGCCTTGGGCGCGGGCGCCTCTGAGGTGTACCTGATTGAGGAACCCATGGCTGCCGCGATTGGCGCGGGCTTGCCTGTGTCTGAAGCGTCTGGCTCCATGGTGGTGGACATTGGCGGCGGCACCACCGAGGTGGGCGTCATTAGCCTGGGTGGCATGGTCTACAAGGGCAGTGTGCGCGTGGGTGGCGACCGCTTTGACGACGCCATCATCAGCTACATCCGCCGCAATTACGGCATGTTGATTGGTGAGCCCACGGCCGAGGCCATCAAAAAGAACATCGGCTCGGCCTTTCCGGGCTCCGAGGTCAAGGAAATGGAAGTCAAAGGCCGCAACCTGTCAGAGGGCGTGCCGCGCAGCTTCACCATCTCCAGCAACGAGATTCTTGAGGCCTTGACCGACCCGCTCAACAACATCGTCTCGGCCGTCAAAAACGCGCTGGAGCAAACGCCTCCCGAGCTGGGCGCCGACATTGCCGACCGCGGCATGATGCTGACCGGCGGCGGCGCGCTGCTGCGCGACCTGGACCGCCTGCTGGCCGAGGAAACCGGCCTGCCCGTGTTGGTGGCCGAAGACCCACTGACCTGCGTGGTGCGAGGCTGCGGCATCGCCTTGGAGCGCATGGAGCGCCTGGGTCCCATCTTCACCTCGGAGTAAGCAGCAGCCGCGACCGGCGGCGCTGCCTTGTCTGACCCATGCCTCTTGGAACGCTAGACCGGTCGCCCCCACCTTTCTTCAAGCAGGGTCCTTCGGCGCTGTCCAAGTTGGTGTTTTTCAGTGCCTTGGCTTTTTTGCTGATGGTCGCTGATGTGCGTTTTGGCATCACCCAACCGCTGCGGGCGGTCATGGTCACGGTCTTGCATCCACTGCAGTGGATGGCGACTCAGCCTGTGAGCGCAGCTCAAGGGGCCAGCGCCTACTTTTCCAGCCTCACGCAAGCCCAGGCCGACGCCGAGGCCTCGCGCCTGGCGCTGTCGCGGCAGCTGCTCAGGGGCGGCCAAGTCGAGCAGCTGGTGCTGGAAAACCAACGCCTTCGGCAGCTGCTTGAATTGCGCGGCCGCTTGAACACACCGGCCACCGCCGCCGAGGTGCTTTACGAGGCGGCCGACCTGTACACCCGCAAAGTGATCATTGACAAGGGTCAGCTGGCCGGCGTGGCGCTGGGCTCGCCGGTGGTCGATGCGGCCGGGGTGCTCGGCCAGGTCACGCGCGTGCACCCCCTGGTCAGCGAGGTCACCTTGGTGGTGGACCCCGACCTCACCATCCCAGTGCTCAATGTGCGCACCGGTTTGCGCAGCGTGGCCTATGGTGACTCCTCGGGCGGCGGCGGCTTAGAACTGCGATTCATGGGCAGCAACACCGACGTGCAAGAAGGTGACTTGCTCACCACCAGCGGTGTGGACGGCATTTACCCGCCCGGTCTGCCGGTGGCCAAGGTGGACCGCATTGAGCGGCGGGTGGAGACGGCGTTTGCGCGTATTTTTTGCAAACCCTTGGCCTTGGCCGGCGGTGCCCGCCATGTGATGGTGCTCAAGCCGCTCAAAGACCAGTTGCCCCCCCGCCCGCCCAAAGAGGAGGCTGCACCGTCCAAAGGCGCGGCCAAAGGCGTGCCCCGGGGCAAGGAGGTGCAGCCATGATCATGCGCGGCGGCCAGCCCTTGTTGTTGCCGGCCAACCCGGTCTTTATTTGGTTCACCCTGGGCCTGGCTTTGCTGATGGACATGCTGCCCCTGGGCCGGCAGCCCTGGCGGCCTGACCTGCTGGCCCTGGTGCTGGTGTTTTGGACCATTCATCAGCCCCTGCGCGTGGGCGTGGGCGCGGCCTTTGTATTTGGCCTCTTCATGGACGTGCACCGGGCCGGGCTGCTGGGCCAGCATGCGCTGGTCTACACCGCCTTGAGCTACTTGGCCATCATGGTGCACAGGCGGATTTTGTGGTTTCCGGTGAGCTCGCAGGCCCTGCAGGTCTTGCCTTTGCTCATGGCCGTGCATGTGCTGGAGTTGGTGGTCCGGCTCATCAGTGGCAGTGGTCTTCCGGGCTGGTCCTTTTGGCTCTCGCCCTTTTTGCAGGCCCTGCTCTGGCCGGTGGTGAGTCTGTTGCTGCTGATGCCGCAGCACCGTGCGCACGATCCGGACGAAAATCGACCGCTATGAACCAGCTTGAGCGCCTGACCTTGAGCGAGCGCCGCTGGCCTTGCCGCTTGCGGGCTTGAGAGACACATGACCGATTTGCGCAACGTCGAGACCGAACTGTCGCGCTTTCGCGGCCGGGTGCTGGTGGCCAGCTTGGTGGTGCTGTTGTGCTTTGGCCTGCTGCTGGCGCGCCTGGTCTACCTGCAGATCGTCAGGCACGCGCACTTTGACGAGCAGGCCGAGAACAACCGCACGGCCATCGTGCCCGTGGTGCCCAACCGAGGCCTCATCACCGACCGCAACGGCGTGGTGCTGGCCACCAATTATTCGGCTTACACGCTGGAGATCACGCCCTCCAAGGTGGCCAACCTGGAAGCCACCATAGACGGCCTGAGCGAGGTGGTGGAGATCAACCCGCGCGACCGGCGCCGCTTCAAGCGCTTGCGCGAGGAATTCAAGAGCTTTGAGTCGCTGCCCATACGCACCAAGCTCAGCGACGAGGAGGTGGCCCGCTTTGCCGCGCAGCGTTTTCGCTTTCCGGGCGTGGACATCAAGGCCAGGCTGTTTCGCAACTACCCCTTTGGCGATCTGGCCAGCCATGTGGTGGGTTACATAGGCCGCATCAATCCCCAAGAAAAAGCCCGCATCCAGGACGAAGACGAAGAAGGCAATTACCGAGGCACAGACTACATTGGCAAGCTCGGCGTGGAGCAAAGTTACGAAAAGCAGTTGCACGGCACCACCGGCGTGGAACAGGTGGAAACCTCGGCCGGTGGCCGCGCGGTGCGGCGCTTGGCCAGCAGCCCGGCCACCCCGGGCGACACGGTCAAGCTGTCCATAGACATCAAGCTGCAAAAGCTCATCGAGAACATGTTTGGCGACCGCCGCGGCGCACTGGTGGCACTGGACCCCCGCACCGGCGAGGTGTTGGCTTTTGTCAGCAAACCCACCTTTGACCCCAACCTCTTTGTCGAGGGCATTGACGTTGAAAGCTGGCGGGCGCTCAACGAGTCGATTGAAAAGCCCTTGCTCAACCGGGCGCTGCGCGGCACCTACCCGCCGGGCTCCACCTACAAGCCCTTCATGGCCCTGGCGGCGCTGGAACTGGGCAAGCGCCAGCCCGGTCAAGTGACCAACGACACCGGCGTGTGGAGCTACGGCGGCCACCAGTTCCGCAGCCATGGCGACGCCCTGGGCCCGGTGGACATGCACTTGAGCATCGTCAAGTCCAGCAATGTGTACTACTACGCGCTGGCCAACGACCTGGGCGTGGACGCCATGCACGACTTCATGAAGCCGCTGGGTTTTGGCCAGATCACGGGCATAGACATCAACGGCGAGGTGCGCGGCGTGCTGCCCAACCAAGACTGGAAGCGGCGCACCTACAAGCGCGCCGAGCAGAAAAAATGGTACGGCGGCGAAACCATTTCCCTGGGCATTGGCCAGGGCTACAACAGCTTTACCATGCTGCAACTGGCGCAGGCCACGGCCAGCATCGCCAACAGCGGGGTGCAGCACCAACCGCACTTGGTGATTGGCACGCAAGACAGTGTCTCGCGCCAACTGGTGGCAGTGCAGCGGCCTGCGCCCCTGGTGTTGGGCTACAAGCCCGAACACATTGCCGTCATCAAGCGGGCCCTGGCAGGCGTCACGCAAGAAGGCACCTCGGCCAAGGTGTTTGCCGGCGCTTCCTACCTCAGCGCCGGCAAGACCGGCACGGCGCAGGCCGTGACCATAGGCCAAAAAGACAAATACAACGCCACCAAAATGGAAGAGCACCAGCGCGACCATTCCCTTTACATGGCCTTTGCCCCGGTGGACGCACCCCAGGTGGCCTTGGCCGTGGTGGTGGAAAACGCCGGCTTTGGCGCGGCCCACGCCGCCCCCATGGCACGCCGCGTCTTCGATTACGTGCTCAAGGGCCAGTACCCCAGCACCGAAGACCTCGAAGCCGTGCAAAAAGGCCTGGCCCAAGCGCCCATAGGCAAGCCTCGCCTGGCTGCCGCGCTGGACGCCATGGGTGAACCTGTGGCGGACGCCGCCGCGAGCGCAGCCGCTACCACCGCTTTAGTCCCTGCGGCTGGTTTGGGCGGCGTCAAGTGGGTACCCAGGCGCTGAAGGCCAGACTCGCCCTGCGCTGGGTCGGATCGTCAGCCCATGGCCGCCAAGCGCATCACAGGGCCCATGCCAGGCCTGGGTCCATCAAAGTGCGCAGTATGCGTGCGCGCAACATGGCCTTTGCGCGCATTGCAGTGGCCTGCTCTCTCACCTTGGCGGGGCGCAGTATCAACCTGCGCGTTGAGTGTGGCCCCAAAAAGTATCAATGGGTGAGTCAGTGAGGCTGCCATTTCGAGTTCTGTGGATTTAAACGCGTGCGCGTCAGACCCACCTTCATCAAGCCCGCCAAGCGCTCGCCCTGAGACGCTGGCGATCGCTCAAACGGCCTGGCCCATGCACGTTTGGAAGTCCCGCCATACTTTGCTTTCGCCGCTTGAATTCCTTGTCCGTGAATCAAATGGCGTTTTGAAGATGGTTGAAGTCGCAATCCGCAGATGGCGTGCCGCCATCGGCGCAATCAAGCCCGGCAAAATGGTTTCATAGTACATTCAAAGAACACATACAGGAGTGGTTTCATGATCCATCCAAGCTACGCGGCACTTGCGACCGGTGAGGTCTACGTGCCGGGCTTATCTGCCGAGCATGTCGCACAGACCTATGGCATTGCCCCCCATGCCATTTCAAAACTGGGGTCTGCCGAAAACCCGTATGGCCCTTCTCCCAAGGCGCTGTTGGCGGTTCGCGAGGCCTCAGAGAAAATTTCTTTGTACCCAGACTGGACCGCTGCCAAACTTCGCTCGGCCATTGGGGCTAAATTCGGCATTGACCCTGACAACGTGGTGTGTGGGTCGGGCGAGACAGAAGTGATCTCGATGTTGATCCGCGCATTTGCCCGACCCGACGACGCGGTGCTGATGCACAAGCCATGCTTTCCCCTCTACCGAATTTATGCCAACTGTGAAGGCAGAAAGCCGATTTTCGTGAACATGGGTGCGGACTTTGATCCGGTCATGGATGAATACATTGACGCCCTTAAAACGCACAGGCCCAAAATTGCTTTTCTCACCAACCCGCACAACCCCAGCGGACGCATGGTTTCCGAGGCAGATGTCATCCGGGTATGCGAAGCCGCCCCGCCTGAGACTTTGGTGGCGCTCGACGAGGCTTATGTGCATTACACAGAAAACCCCTATGGCATCGGGCTGCTGCACAGGTTTCCCAACTTGTTGGTGCTTCAAACCCTTTCGAAAGCCTATGGATTGGCGGGTCTGCGTGTGGGCTTTGGCATCTCAGCCAACCGCGATTTGATCTTGCCCATGCGCCACATCAAACCCACATGGAACATGGGCCAGATGCAAATTGCCGGGGGGGTCGCGGGCATCAACGACGACGAGCATGTGGCACGCACGGTCAAAACCATTGTGGAAATGCGCGGCTACGTGGCCCAACGCATGCAAGGATTGTCATCTTTCCGGATGGTGCCAGGCTCAGGCGCCAATTTTTTCTTGACTGAAATAGTGGCGCCCGACCTGGACTCGACCTTGGTATTCAATGAGTTGCTCAAGCGAGGCGTCATTGTCAAAGATGGCTCAGACATCATCGGTCTTGGCAGCAGATATTTGCGGGTGGATGTCAACCTCCAAGTGCACATGGACAGGTTTGTCCATGCGCTGGAAGATATTCAAAGCCTCTAAATCCATCGCCACAGATGACAAACCGATCGCATCGTTTCCTGATCGGCATTGATGTGGGTGGAACATTCACAGATGCGGTGGTCACCTCGGCTTTGGACGGTGAGATTCTTGATGCCTTCAAACTGCCGTCCACCCCTCAAGACCCGGCGATCGCGGTCATTGAGGCATTTCACCGAATTCACCGCAGCTACCCCCTCAACGAATCAATGGTCTGCCATGGCACCACCATAGGCACCAATCTACTGATTCAGCACCGTGGGGCCAAAACGGCCTTGCTGGCCACCCAGGGTTTTACCGATGTGATTGAGTTGCGTCGGCAAAACAGACCCACTCTCTACGATTTGAATGTGAAAATCTCTCCGCCATTGGTGGGCGCTGACATGCGTTTTGCCGTGAACGAGAGGTGCAATGCGCGTGGTGAGGTGCTCAAAGCCCTGTCAGGCGTCGATGAACTGGTGGCGCAAGTCAAACAGTCTGGGGCGCAAGCTGTGGCCATCGCGCTGTTGCACTCGTATGCCAATGATGCGCATGAAAAAACACTGGCCAAGGCTTTGCGACATGCCTGTCCAGATTTATTCATTTCGGTCTCCAGTGATGTGTGCCCAGAAATCAAAGAATATGAGCGAACCAGCACGGCAGTCGTCAATGCCTACATTGGCCCAGGGGTTCAAAGCTATATTGACAAGATTGCCTTAGAAGCCCGGCGATTGGGGCTCCCCGCATTGATGATTGTCAAGTCCAATGGGGGTTTGACCTCCACGGACAACGCGTCTCGTTACCCCGTGCATTTGATCGAATCCGGTCCTGCGGCGGGGATGATTTCGACATTGGCGCATGCCAGAGAAGCCTTGTGCGGCAACGTGATTGCATTTGACATGGGGGGGACCACGGCCAAGGTCGGCGTGATCCAAGACGGGCAAGCGAAAGTGGTCGATGAATTTTTGGCCGATCAACTGGTGGATGGCGCCAACGTAGGCGGCTACCCCATCCGCAGCGCCGTATTGGACATCGTGGAGATTGGTGCTGGGGGTGGCAGCATTGCGTGGATTGACGATGGTGGTGTGTTGAAAGTCGGTCCTGACAGTGCGGGTGCGGCACCCGGGCCGGCTTGCTATGGGCTGGGCGGGCTGCGCCCCACCGTCACCGATGCGCATGCGGTGATTGGCACGCTTTCCAAAGAGACTTTCAAGGATTCGGGGGTGGCCTTTGCCCGCGATCTGGCGGTCAAGGCCATTGACACCCATATTGCCCAGCCCATGGGTTGGTCATTGGCGCGTGCGGCACATGCCATCATTCAGATAGCGGTTGCCAACATGACGGAAATGGTCCGCATCAGCACGGTCAGGCGTGGTCTTGATCCGCGTGAATTTTCCATATTCGCCTCCGGCGGGGCTGGCCCGCTGCATGCCTGCGCCATTGGCATGCAAGCAGGTGTCAAAGAGGTCGTCATCCCACCATGGCCAGGCATGTTCTCGGCCTTGGGCGCCACCATGGGCGAAATCCGCCATGATTTAAGCCAGACCTTGCTGGGCCCCATGCCCGAACTTGATCCACAGGCGCTGGTCCATGTTTGCCAAGCATTGGGCCAACGGGCGCGCGCCTTGATGGCGCTTGAGCCGATGGATGCCCGCAGCGTCAAGTCTGAGCGCAGTGCAGATTTGCGTTTTGTGGGCCAATTGTTCGAGCTCAACATCGGATTGGGGCCAGAGTTTGAAGCTTTGCCCAGCAACAGCGAGATCGAAGCCAGGTTTCGAGCTGCGTACCTGCAAAGCTTTGGCATTGATTTGCCGAATTTGAAGGTTCAACTGGTCAATGTGCGTTGGACCGCCACAGCCCTGTGGAGTGCGGCTCGCCAGTCACAACGCGCACAGGCTGTCGCCTCGCACGGCGTGGACCCGTACCGGATGCAGGATTACTTGGCATCCGATGGCAGCCAGACAGCCCTGCCTGTTTATCGCTTGATCGATGGCCGTGGCGCCCATTTGTCCGGACCTGCCTTGATCGAACACGCAGGTTCAACCGTCTGGGTTGACTCAGCGCAGTCCATCTCCATCCATGCCAATGGCAGCGTTCGTATTTCTTTGCAGGCCGCGGCTCAATCCCCAGCGCCTGAACCTGCAGCCATGAGTTTGTTGCAGGCGGACCCAGTGACTTTTGAGGTCGTCAAAAGTGCTTTTTACGCCATTTGCGACGAAATGAAGAGCGTCATCATGCGCACTTCTTTTTCTCCATTGCTGAGCTTGTCGGCGGATTTGTCGTGTGTGCTGCTCGATCACCAAGCCCGTGTCATCGCACAAGGCGTGGACATCCCGGTTCATTTGGGGGCAGCCAGTTTCACCGGGCGGTTTGCCTTGGAGGCTTTTGCACCAGAGACTTGGTGCGAGGGTGATGCCGTCATTTTGAATGACCCTTATGCCGGCGGGACCCACTTGCCAGATGTGTCGCTGTTGACACCGATTTTTTTCGCGCAACAGTTGCTCGGTTTTGTGTTGAGTCGCATCCATTGGCCAGATATTGGCGGGATTGCCCCCGGCAGCTCCAGCGTGTGCGATGAAATCATCAAAGAAGGTTTGCGCATCCCGCCATTGAAAATCATTGAACGAGGGGTGGTTCGCGAGGATGCGCTGCGTTTGATATTGGCCAATGTGAGGGTTCCGCAAGACCGCATGGGCGACTTCCAGGCGGCCAGGGCGGGTCATCAGCGGGCCACAGAACGCATGGCTGAGCTGTGCCGTCGCTACGGCGTGCAGACCATTCAAACCGTCATGCGCGACACCCTCCAATACAGCCAAAAACGGGTTGCAGCACAGTTGTTGAGCTTGCCCGATGCGGATGTGTCCAATCAGGAGTCCTTGGACGGCGATGGCATTGATCCCCTGTCAGCGCCGGTCATCAAAGTGCGCATCATCAAAAAAGGGGCGCATTTGACATTTGATTTCAGCGGCTCTTCACCCTGTGTTCAAGGCCCTGTCAATGCACCGCTGCCCGTCACCTGCGCAGCGATTTATTACACCTTGTTGAGTTTTGTGGGTGGGCAAATAGCCCCCAATGCAGGTGTGTATGCCAACGTCGAAGTGATCACTGAACCTGGAACCATTGTTCACGCCAGCTATCCCTTCCCCGTGGTCGCGGCCAACACAGAAACGGCCAACCGCCTGGTGGACATTTTGATGGGGGCCTTGGCCAAGGCTTACCCTGAAAAAGTGTCTGCGGGAGCTTATGGTTCTGCCTGCGTGTACACCCTGGGCGGAACAGACCCCTCGGGTCAAAAATCGTTTGTTCACTATGAAACGATTGGCGGCGGCATGGGCGGCACCGCCAGCCATGCCGGGCCCAGTGGCTTGCGCGTGCACATGGGGAACACCATGAATTTGCCCATTGAGGGGGTGGAGGCTGCTTTGCCAGTCTTGTTTCATGAATATGCCATTGCCAGACATCTGGCTGGGCAAGGCCAGTACCCAGGTGGCGGCGGGGTCCGAAAAAGCATAGAGGTGCTCACCGATGGTGTGCAAACCTCTGTCCTGGGTGAGCGCACGCTCACGCCTGCGCGTGGCGTCGCTGGCGGCGGTGACGGGGGTTTGGCCAGCTTTAGCTTGGTCAGCGAAGGAGTGAGTCGCCCATTGGATTCAAAAAGTGGACCCCACCGTTTGAAACGTGGCGACACACTTGTCATGGTCACCGCCGGTGGCGGTGCTTGGGGATCATTCAATGAAAGGAAATCATGAGCATGTCTTTACACCCACATCTTGATCGTCCGTTGCGCGTGGCATTGCTGGTTCCTTCGTCGAACACGGTGATGGAAAACGACTTGCACCGGGCTTTGCCCAAAGAGCTGTTCACGGTTCACACGGGGCGGATGTTTTTGACCGAAACGACCCGCGAGCAAGAAATTCGAATGATCGAAGACTTTGCACCCAAGGCGGCCAGCGACCTGGGCACGCTGGAGCCCGATGTGCTGGTGTTCGGATGCACGTCAGCGGGCTCACTGTTCGGCGTGGAGTATGACGCGCAGGTGTGTCAAAAGTTGGGCGGACTGGCCCAGTGTGAAGCCATTGGCGTCATTTCAACAGTGGCCCAAGCATTGGCGGAGTCCAACTTCAAGAAAATTGCCATCATCACGCCGTACAACGAAGATTTGACGCAGTCTGTGGCCAAAGCGGTGGAGAAAGAGGTCAGTGTGGTGGGCGCTTGGGGCATGGGCATCACCCACAATGTGGCCTTGGCCGATCCCACGCCCGAGCACATCGTGGCATTTGCCAAATCTCACTTGTCGGGCTTGGTCTTCGATGGTCTTTTTGTGTCTTGCACCAACTTCAGGTCTTACGAGGCCAAAGACATGCTGGAGCAAAGCTTGGGTGTTCCCGTGGTGACCAGCAACAGCTCTGTGGTTCAGGCATTGCTAAAGCGCGTTGCTCGCCCCGCGTGAGCGATGACGCTTCACAGCCTGATTCCCTGCTCGGCCGCTCAAGCCAAGTATTGCCCGCCATTGACATGCCAGGTTTGGCCGGTGACGTGGGCCGCGCCATCTGAAGCCAAGAACTGCACGATGGGTGCAATGTCGCTGGCGCTGGCAATGCGGCCCAGGGGCACCAGCGCGGCGGCCGCAAAAATGTCATCTTCACTCATGCCCTGTCGTGGTTGGGCGGTGTCGGTGATGCCGGGTGCGACGGCATTGACCCGAATCTGGTGGGACGCCAGTGCCATGGCGCTGGCCCGGGTGAGACCCACCAGACCCGCTTTGCTCGAGACGTAATGGGCCGCACGCGGAGAACTGCGAAACGCTGCCCCTGAAGTGATGTTGATGATGCTGCCGCCACGTCCTTGCGCAATCATGCGCTTGGCCGCTTGCTGCGTGCACAAAAATGGCGCTTTGAGGTTGACGGCCAAGGTCTGATCCCACATGGCTTCGGTGAGTTCGAGGAAATCAGCACGCGGAAAGAT
>CANHKH010000035.1 GCA_947460165.1 Comamonadaceae bacterium | reverse complement strand
TCACACCCACGGTGAACACCAATTCGGGCACGGCCAGCATCACGGTGGCCAGCGGCACTTACACCGATGGCGCTGGCAACACAGGCGGCGCTGGGGCCACGCCCACGCTGACCTTTGACACGGCAGCGCCTACCTTGACGATCAGCAGCAACGTCAGCGCGGTCAAGTCCGGCGAGACCGCCACCATCACTTTTAGTTTCAGCGAAGCGCCCACAGACTTTGTGGATGCGGACATCGTGACCACGGGCGGCAGCCTGGGCGCCCTCAGCGGCACCGGCCTGACCCGCACGGCCACGTTCACACCCACCGCAGCCAGCGCGGGAACCGCCAGCATCACCGTGGCCAGCGGCGCCTACACCGATGGCGCAGGCAACACCGGCGGCGCGGGTGCCACGCCTACCCTGACCTTTGACACGGCAGCGCCTACCCTGGCGATCACCAGCAACGTCAGCACGATCAAAGCCGGCGAGACCGCCACCATCACCTTTAGCTTCAGCGAAGCGCCCACAGGCTTTGTGGATGGGGACATCGTGACCACGGGTGGCACCCTGGGCGCCCTCAGCGGAACCGGGCTGACCCGCACGGCCACGTTCACACCTGCGGTGAACACCAATTCGGGCGCTGCCAGCATCACGGTGGCCAGCGGCGCCTACACCGATGCTGCAGGCAACACGGGTGGCGCGGGCACCGCCCCCACCTTGACGTTTGATACGCTGGTGCCCACCCTGACGATAGGCAGCAACGTCAGCACGCTCAAAGCGGGCGAGACCGCCACCATCACCTTTAGCTTCAGCGAAGCGCCCACAGGCTTTGTGGATGCGGACATCGTGACCACGGGCGGCACCCTGGGCGCCCTCAGCGGCTCCGGGCTGACCCGCACGGCCACGTTCACCCCTACGGTGAACACCAATTCGGGCACCGCCAGCATCACGGTGGCCAGCGGCGCCTACACCGATGCCGCCGGCAACGCCGGCGGCGCCGGTGCCACGCCCACGCTGAGCTTTGACACGGCAGCGCCCACCCTGACCGTGACCAGCGACCTGACAACGCTGGTGACTGGCGACACAGCAGCCATTACTTTCACGTTCAGTGAAGCCCCCTCAAACTTTGATGCCACAGACATCATCACCAGCGGCGGCACGCTCTCTGGCCTGGCGGTCAGCAGCACAGACGCCAAGGTGTACGGCGCGACCTTCACACCCACCACAGGGAGTTTGGGCACGGCCAGCATCACGGTGGCCAGCGGCGCTTATGACGATGCCGCAGGTAACACCGGCGGCGCGGGCGCAGCGCCAAGCATCAACTTTGACACCACCGCCATTGACACCCTCGCACCCACGCTCGCCATCACCAGCAGCGCTTCGAGCCTGACGGTTGGACAGACTGCAACCATCACATTCAGCTTTTCTGAAGTGCCCGTAGGCTTTGCAGAGTCGGACATCAGCCTGAGTGGGGGTACTTTGTCAGGCTTTGCGTTGAGCACCTCCAACCGAAAAGTCTATACCGCTACTTTCACACCCACAGTGAGCACCAACTCGGGCACCGCCAGCATCACGGTGGCCAGTGGCAGCTATGCCGATGCCGCAGGCAACACTGGCGGCGCAGGGACAACGCCCACGCTGACGTTTGACACGGTCGCACCTGCCCTGACGATCAGCAGCAACGTCAGCGCGGTCAAGATCGGCGAGACCGCCACCATCACCTTCACCTTCAGCGAAACGCCCACGGGCTTTGTCGATGCGGACATCGTGACCACGGGTGGCACCCTGGGCGCCATCAGCGGCACCGGGCTGACCCGCACGGCCACTTTCACGCCCACCCCATCGAGCGCGGGTACCGCCAGCATCACGGTGGCCAGTGGCGCCTACACCGACGCCGCAGGCAACACGGGCGGCGCAGGGACAACGCCCACGCTGACGTTTGACACGGCCGCCCCCACCCTGGCCATTACCAGCAACGTCAGCGCGCTCAAGGTCGGCGAGACCGCCACCATCACCTTTAGCTTCAGCGAAGCGCCCACAGGCTTTGCAGATGCGGACATCGTGACCACGGGCGGTACCCTGGGCGCCGTCAGCGGCACCGGGCTGACCCGCACGGCCACGTTCACACCCACAGCAGGCACCAACTCGGGCACGGGCAGCATCACGGTGGCGAGTGCCACCTATGCCGATGCGGCGGGCAACACGGGTGGCGCAGGCACTGCGCCTACGCTGACGTTTGACACGCTAGCCCCTGCCCTGGTGATCACCAGCAACGCCAGTTCGCTCAAGTCCGGCGAGACCGCCACCCTCTCGCTTGTGTTCAGCGAAGCGCCTGTAGGCTTTGATGCCTCAGACATCAGCGCCACGGGCGGCTCCATCGGCAGCCTCACCGTGGACGGCAGCGACGCTCGCCTTTACACCGCCACCTTCACACCGACCGCCTACACGGGCCAGTCAAGCATCACGGTGGCAAGTGGTGCTTACACCGATGCCGCCGGCAACACCGGTGGCGCGGCCACGGGGCCCAGCATCAGCATTGACACCCAAGGCCCCACGCTGAGCATCACCAGCAGCACCGCAGCGCTCAAAGCTGGGCAAACCGCGGTGATCACCTTCACATTCAGCGAAGTGCCCAGTGACTTTGCCTACAGCGACATCACCACCACCGGTGGCCTGTTGAGCAACTTTGCCGTCAGCAGCAGTGATGCCAAGGTCTACACCGCCACCTTCACGCCCACGGCTGGCACTGCCACGGGCAGTGCGAGCATCACGGTCGCCAGCGGCAGCTTCATTGACGCTGTGGGCAACACCGGCGGCGCGGGCACCACGCCCAGCGTCAGCATTGACAATGTGGCGCCCACCCTGGCTATTTCCAGCATCGCCAGCAGCCTGGTTTATGGCGAAACCGCGCCCATCACCTTCACCTTCAGCGAAGACCCCGGCACCAGCTTCACCAGCGCCGACGTGGTGGTGTCTGGCGGCACCTTGGGGGCCATCACCGGCTCCGGCCTGACGCGCAGCGCCACCTTCACCCCCAACGCATCAAGTGCAGGCAACGCCAGCATCACCGTCGCATCCGCCACCTACACCGACGCTGCGGGCAACACCGGAGGCGCCGGCAGCACGCCCACCCTCAGTTTTGACACCTATGCCGTCAAGGCCGTGACCCTGACCCCAGTGGGTGGCACGGTGATTGCCAACACACTCAACACCACCAACACCCATCTCACGGCAAGCGCGAGCCTGCTTGCAGGCACTGCCACGGGCGGCAGTGCGACTCTGCGCATCAACGGCGTTGACAAACTGTTTGACACCAGCATCAGCAGCACCGACAGCAGCGTGAGCTTCACCACCAGTGACGGCAGCCCCACCAATGCGGAACTGCGCACCGCAATTGCCACAGGTGGCACCGTCACGGTGGAACTGAAAGATGCTTTGGGCAACGTCTTGGGCATCAGTGGGCTCAACAACCCCAGTTTGCTCGTGGACTATGTGGCGCCCACCGTCACCACTGCCCCAGCCCTTGGAGGCTCGGCCAGCCTCAGTTATGGCGTGGGCAGCGGCATCTTGCAAATTGTGGGTACCAATTTCGACACCCTGCTGTCCAGTGGCGAGACGTCCAGCACCGACATCAAAGACCGCCTCGATTGGAGCAAGCTGTCCTGGGACATAGACGGCAACAGCAGTGCAGCCGACGTTGGATTTTTGCTCAGCGACATTGCTTCGGCCAAAGTCATAGACAGCACGCGCCTGACGGTTGTGCTGGCCCCCGGAAAAATAGCTTCTTTGGAAGCGACCGCCAATTTTGGTGGAAACAGCGGCAGTTTGGCGGACACCATAGACATCAGCGCAGGCTTTGCCAAAGACGCAGCAGGCAATGCAGCGACCACCGATGCAGTGGCCAACGCGAGATTCAAGGCTGAAGCGGGTGACTCAGCCATCAATATGACTTACACCGTGGGCGCGACCACCTTCAACTACGGAAACTTGATCAACCCGGTGCAAGTCGACCGTGGGCAGTGGTTCTATTACTGGGACGTGGGTGGCAATGGCTCTTCAGGCAATGGTGATGTCAGCGACAGGGCCGTGCACAACAACGTGGTCGCCGGCATGCCCAAGTTGGACACGATTTTCAAGTATGCGAGCGACTTCACCACCGTCAACCCAGGTAGCAGCATCAACGATACCTATCGGTTTGCCACGATCAATGGCATCAAGATGGCACTCCCGGTGGCTGGGCTTGCGTCGGCCGGCACAGCAAGCGGCACCACGGTGGGCACCGCATCCCCCATTTCAGCAGGCAGCAATGCGGCAAACACCACCTACGACGGCTTGCTGGCGGTGTGGGACGCGTACAACGGCACCAACACCACGCAGGGAGGCTCTGGTTTACCGGCGGGCTGGAGCATCAATGGCAATTACTATCTGACGTCCACCCCATCGGGTGCGGGTCAGCACCTTGCTGTCAATTTAGCTTCAGGAGCAGTAGCGGCAGTCTCCGACTCAAACTCCTGGTGGGTGGCCCTGCAAGTTTTTTCCACCAACGACTACGCACCCGTCGTCACCAGCGCCGCATCTGCAAGTTTTGCAGAAAACAGCTCGGGCACGGTCTACACCGCCACAGCCAGCGATGAAGACCCCATCACCTACCTGACTTACACACTCGGTGGCACTGATTCGTCCAAGTTCAACTTGGATGCCAACACCGGTGTACTCACCTTCAAGACGGTTCCAAATTTCGAGAGCCCCACAGACAGCAGTGGAGGAGGTTCCACCGCGAGCGACAACGTCTACAACCTCAGCATCACCGCCTCTGACGGCCTGAAGTCCAGCACGCAGGCGCTGGCCATCACCGTCACCGACGTAGACCCCATCGTCAGCAGCATTGCTTTGACCGCCACCGGCGCGCAAAACGGCTACCTCAATACAGGCGACGTGGTGACCGCCACGGTCACGATGACAGAGGCCGTGACCGTGACCGGCACACCTCAGTTGGCACTGAATCTGGGCGGCACCACCGTATTTGCCAATTACCTGTCGGGCAGCACCAGCACCAGCTTGGTGTTCACCTACACCGTTCAATCGGGCCAAACCGACGCCAACGGCATCAGCGTGGACGCAGACAGCTTGCGACTCAACGGAGGCACCCTTGCCGAAACCTCCAGCGGCGGCGTTACCCTGACCCACAGCGCGGTCACCGACAACAGCACGCTGGTGGTCGACACCACGGGGCCCACAGTCACCAGCACCAGCGTGGGCTACAACCCGCTGACCAACACCCTGGTCATCAACGGCGCCAACTTTGACAGCCTGCTGTCCGACCTGGAAACCGCCGCCACCGACATCAAAGGCCGTCTGGACTGGTCCAAATTGGTGTGGGACATCAACACCGACAACGCAAGCACTGCCAACGTCACTTTCTTGGTGGGCGACATCACTTCGGCCAAGGTGAGCAGCAGCGGCCAGCTCAGCATCGTGCTGACCGATGCCAAGGGAACGAGTCTTGAGGCCACCAGTGGCTACAACTGGGTGGGCGGCACGGACTCTGTGGACATCGCAGCCGGCTTTGCCAAAGACCTGGCCGGCAACGCCTCCACCACCGACGCCATGGCTGACGCGCCGTTCTACTACACGGCAGGTGAGAGCCAGATCAACCTGGGCAGCTATGGCCTGTTGATCAACCCGGTGCAGGTCGACAACGGCAGTTGGTTTTACTACTGGGACCGCAGCGGCAATGGCAGCAACGCCAACACGGGCAGCTTCAACAGCGGCTTGGACACGGCCACGCACGACCAACTGGACCTTTTGTTCACCCAAAGTGCCAGCGGTGTGGTGCGCCCAGGCAATGACACCTCGGACACTTACCGCTTTGCCACCGTCAACGGCGTGCGACTGGCCCTGCCCACGCTGGGCGATGGCTTTTCGTCGGTCACCAAAGCAGGTACCGCCGTGGGCAACGCCACCGCAGCCAATGGCAGCAACGCCGACAACCCCACTTACAACGACCTGCTGGCCATTTGGGACGCCTACAACGGCATCGGCACCGGTCCGACCTTGGCCATCACCAGCAGCGCCGCTACCCTCAAGGCGGGTCAAACGGCCACCATCAGCTTTGGCTTCAGCGAGACGCCTTACGGCTTTTCTGCGGCTGATGTCACCACCACCGGTGGCACCCTGAGCAACTTTGTTCCCACCAGCGACACCAAGGTTTACACCGGCACTTTCACCCCTAACCTGGCTTCGGGCAGCGCCAGCATCATGGTGGCCAGCGGCAAATACACCAACCTGAGCGGCATCGCAGGCAATGCAGGCACCACCCCCAGCATCACCATCGACACGGTGGCGCCCACGCTGGCCATCACCAGCAGCGCCAGCACACTGGGCAAGGGCCAGACCGCGACCGTGACATTCACGTTCAGCGAGCCTCCGGCCGGCTTTACTGCCAGCGACATCGCCACCACCGGCGGCACCCTGGGCACCCTGACAGCGACCGGTGACACCAAGATCTACACCGCCACCTTCACGCCCACTGCCCTGAGCAATGGCACGGCCAGCATCACGGTGGCAGGCGCCAGCTACACCGATGCCGCGGGCAACAACGGCGGCGCAGGCAGCACACCCACGCTCAGCTTTGACACTCGCCTGGTCGGCACCGTGAGCGTCGCCTCCGCTGGGGGCACAGCCACGACCAACGCACTGAATGCCAGCAACACCACGCTGACTGGCCAGGCCAGCATTGCAGCAGGCACAGCCACAGGCGGCAGCGCCGTGCTCAAGGTCAACGGCGTGGTCGTGGCCACCGACAGCAGCATTGGCGCAGGCGACACCACGGCCACCTTCAGCACCAGCGACGGCAGTCCCACCAGCGCAGAACTCCAGCAGGCCGTGGCCAACGGCGGCACTGTCACGGTAGAGCTCAAAGACGCCGGTGGAGTCGTGCTGGACACCAGCGCGGTCAACAACCCCAGCTTGCTGGTGGACTATGTGGCCCCCACGGTGACCACCGCGCCCAGCGTCGCCGGCACCGCAACCGTGGTCTATGGCTACAACAGAGGAATCATCGGCATCACTGGTGCCAACTACAACACCCTACTGTCGGCAGGTGAGGATGCCACCACCGACATCAAAGCGCGGCTGGACTGGAGCAAGCTGGTTTGGGACATCAATGGCGATGACGCCACCACCGCGAACGTCACTTTTGCGGAAAACGACATCGCCTCGGTCAAAGTGCTGAGCAGCACCATGCTGGCCATTACCCTGACCAGCGCCAAGATGACAGCGTTGGAGACCCAGTCAGGTTTTGGCAGTGCCAGCAGCACGGCAGACAGCATAGACATCACCGCAGGTTTTGCCCGCGACGCTGCAGGCAACGTGGCCACCACTGACGCGGTGAGCAATGCCAAGCTAGAAACCATTGTGGGTGAATCTGCGATTGGCTTGGGCAGCTATGTCAGTGCCATCAATGGGAACACATACACCTACGGCAAACTCATTGCCCCGGTTCAAGCAGATGGTGGCAAGTGGTTCTATTACTGGGACGTCAGCGGTGACGGCACTTCCGCAGGTGAGGATCGCGTGGTTCTCAACGCTGATGTCGCCGGGATGCCCAAGTTGAACCCGCTTTTCAAATACGCATCGGACTTCACCACAGCCAATCCAAGCACAAGCGCTGACTTGACCGAGACATATCGCTTCGCCACCCTCAACGATGTCAAAGTTGCATTGCCAATCGCTGGGGTGAACTGGGTTGGCAACTTTGCTGGCGCCACATCTGTTGGTAACTCCACCAATAGATTCACAGGCAGCAACGACCTCAACAGCACCTACGACGGTTTGCTTGCAGTTTGGGATGCCTACAACGGAACGTCGGTCACTTCCAGCGGAGCCAATGGCGGAGCAAACGGTACCCCCACAGGTTGGAAAGAAAATTACTACCTCTCCGCCACACCTAACGGTGCTTCTGGTAATCACATCGGGGTCGGTGTGAACAGCGGTTATTTACAGCAGATCAGTGATGGAAGTTCTTGGAGTGGGGCCCTTGAGGTTTTCAACACCAATAAATTTGCGCCTGTGATCCTCAGTGCGGCGACCGCCACAGTGCTAGAAAACACACTTGCCACCACGCCGGTCTACACCGCCACCGCGCTCGATCCAGACGCGTTGGGTGTTATCACCTACACGCTGGGCGGTACCGATCAGAATGTCTTCACCCTTCATCCAAGCACCGGTGAACTCACTTTCAAGACCTCCCCCAATTTCGAGAGCCCTGCTGATGGTGGTGCAAGCCCAAACAATCTGAACAACGTCTACGACATCACCATCACGGCCAGCGACGGTCTGAGGTCATCGTCCGCGCAGGCTGTGGCCATCACGGTCACCAACGCGTTGCCCACGGTCTCTGGCATGGCCATCACTTCGCAAACGGGCGGGGTCGGGGCGGGCCTTGTCAAGACCCTGAGCACCGGCGACACGGTGACCGTCACGGTCACGATGACCGAGGGCACCACGGTAAACACCACCGGTAACAAGCCTACATTGGCGCTCAATATAGGCGGCACCACGGTGCAAGCTGCCTATGCTTCAGGCAGCGGCAGCACCGCATTGTTATTCACGTACACAGTGCCTGCCAACGTCACACTGACCGACACCAACGGCATCAGCGTGGATGCCAACAGCCTGTCACTCAACGGCGGCACGCTCACCGAAGGCGCTGGCGCCCGCAACGCCACCCTGACCCACGCGGCCGTGGCAGACAACGCCAACTACCTGGTTGACACCCAAGGGCCAAGCGTCTCGATTGAAAGCAACACACCGCTGCTGATGACGGGTGAAACGGCCACCATCACCTTCACCTTCAGCGAAGACCCCGACACCACCTTTGCATGGAATGGCGGCAGCGGCGATGTGGTGGTCACGGGCGGCACCCTGGGCGCCATCAGCGGCACCGGTCTCACGCGAACTGCCACATTGACGGCCACAGGATCGGCAGGCACTCCCTCCACAGCCAGTGTGTCTGTGACCAATGCCAGCTACAACGATGCCGCCGGCAATCTTGGCATGGCTGGAAGCTCAGCCACCCTGGGCGTGAACACCACGGTGGGCATCCCTGCGGGTTGGGGCACAGGCAAATACTGGTCGGCCACCACTGCCGGAACCGATACATCGCATGCCTACCTGAGCCCATACACCGGTGCGGGCCTGAACACCAGTGCAGAGTCCAGCGCTAACTATGTGGCCCTGCAAGTCATCGCCAACAACTACGCGCCCGCCGTGACCAGCGCCGCCGCGGTGAACTTTGCCGAAAACGGCAGTGGCGCAGCCTATACCGCCACGTCCAGCGACGCCGACGGTGTGGGCACCGCGGTCAGCTACACGATGGGCGGCACCGATGCGGGCCGGTTCAGTCTCAACACCAACACGGGTGCGGTGAGCTTTATCTCCAGCCCCAATTTTGAGAACAAGCTGGACGCTGGTGCAGACAACGTCTATGACATCACCATCACCGCTTTTGACGGCCTGCGCAGTTCTGCGGCCAAGGCGGTCGCTATCACGGTGACCAACGTGCTGCCCGCGGTCACCGGTGTGGCCCTCACTTCTGCTTCGGGTGTGCCTGCCGCCAGCAACACGCTCAATGCGAGCGACGTGCTCAGCGTCACTGTGACGATGAATGAGCTAACCACCGTCAGCACCGCAGGCGGCATACCCACCATTGACCTGCTGATCGGCTCCACCCCGGTGCAGGCGGCCTATGTGTCCGGCAACAACAGCACCTCTTTGGTGTTCCAGTACACCATTCAAGCGGGCCAAACCGATACCGACGGCATCAGCGTGCCTGCCGGCAGCATCAGCCTCAACGGTGGCGTCCTCAGCGAACCCAGTGGCAACGCCAGTTCGTTGAGCTTTGGTGCCGTGGCCAACAACGCCAGCTATTTGGTCGACACCACTGCCCCCACGGTGACCGCTTCCAGCGTGGCTTACTTGGCCACCAGCGACACCCTGGTGATCACCGGCGCCAACTTTGACACCCTGCTGTCGGGCTCTGAAAGCGCAAGCACCAACATCAAAGCACGTTTGGATTGGAGCAAATTGGTCTGGGACACCAATGGCGACGGCACCACCACGCCCAACGCGAGCTTCACGGAGTCAAGCATTTCGACCGCTTATGTGACCGACAGCACGCGCCTGAGCATCACCCTGGCCAACGGCGGCACCGTTGAAAACCTGACCGGTTACGGCGTTGGCGAGACCAATGTGCTGGACAAAGTCAACATTGGGGTCGGCTTTGCCAAAGACCTGGCCGGCAACGTGCCCACCACCGACGCCCTGTCGCTGGCCGAGGTGCGCTTTACCACTGGCGACAAGATCATCGACTTGGGCAACGCCGGCCTGCTGATCAACCCCGTGCAAGTGGACAACGGCACCTGGTATTACTACTGGGACCGCAGTGGCGACCGCACCAACGCGGGGAGCGATACGACCGATCACGACACCTTGGACGCGCTGTTCAACAAAGACATCAACGGCCTCATTCGCCCCAGCGGCTCAGACACCTCGGACACCTACCGCTACGCCACCCTCAACGGTGTGTTGCTCGCGCTTCCCACCTTGGGCGACAGCTATGCGGTGGCCTCTAAAGCCGGCACCGCGGTGGGAAATGCCACTGCCGCCAACGGCAGCAATGCGGACAACACCAGCTACAGCGACCTGCTGGCCGTCTGGGACGCCTACAACGGCACCGCAACAAGCACGGGTGCTCAGGGCCTACCCACAGGCTGGGGCAACGGTAACTATTGGTCCGCTTCGACCACCAGCTCTGCGACTGCACACAGCTACCTGGCGCTGGGCACAGGTGCAGTCAACACCGCCGCTGACACCACCAGCTACTACGTGGCCCTGCAAGTCATTGCCAATAACAATGCTCCCGTGGTGAGCAGCGCAGCCACCGCCAGCTTTGCAGAAAAAGGCAGCAGCGCGGCATACACCGCCACGGCCACAGACCCAGATGGCAGTGCGGGCATGAGCTACACGCTGGGCGGCATCGATGCGGGCAGGTTCAACATCAACGCCAACACGGGTGCAGTCACTTTCAAGACCACCGCCGATTTTGAGAACAAGTTAGACACAGGCACCAACAACGTCTACGACATCACTGTGACTGCCTTTGACGGCCTGCGCAGCTCTGCTGCCCAAGCGGTAGCGATCACGGTGACCAACGTGGGCCCGGCGGTGACCGGCGTGGCTCTTGGGATTGCATCGACTTCGCCCACCGTGCTGAACAACACGCTCAATGCGGGCGATATCGTCACGGCCACCGTGACCATGGACGAGACGACCACGGTCACCACCACGGGCGGCACCCCCAGCATTGGCCTGCTGATTGGAAGCACGCTGGTGCAGGCGGCCTATGTGTCTGGCAGCAACAGCACCTCGCTGGTGTTCCAGTACACCATCTTGGCGGGTCAAACCGATGTCGATGGCATCAGCATCGATGCGGGCAGCATCAGCCTCAATGGTGGCTCTTTGCAAGACACAGACCCTGCCAGCTCGCTGAGCTTTAGCGCCTTGGCCAACAACGCCAGCTACCTGGTCGACACCACCGCGCCCACGGTGACTGCCACCAGCGTGGCTTACCGGGCCACCAGTGACACCTTGGTGATCACCGGCGCCAACTTTGACACCCTGTGGTCGGGCACAGAAAGTACAAGCACCGACGTCAAAGCACGCTTGGATTGGAGCAAACTGGTTTGGGACACCAATGGCGACGGCGCCACCACGGCCGACGTGAGCTTTGCACTGTCAGACATAGCGAGTGCCAAAGTCACCGACAGCATGCACCTGGACATCACCCTGGTCGGCGCCAAGGCCAGCGCCTTAGAGGCCTTGGGCAGCTATGGCTTTAGCGTCACCCATCCGCTGGACAAAGTCAACATCGGTGCCGGCTTTGCCAAAGACCTGGCCGGCAACGTGGCCACCACCGACGCCCTGTCGCAAGCCGAAGTGCGCTTTATCCCTGGCGACCTGGTGATCGATTTGGGCACCAGCGGCCTGCTGATCAACCCCGTGCAAGTGGACAACGGCAACTGGTACTACTACTGGGACCGCAGCGGCAACGGCAGCAATGCCAATACGGGCAGCCTCAACGGCGGCACCGACTTGGTCTCGCATGACAGCTTGGATGCCTTGTTCACGAACAACATCAACGGCCTGACACGCCCCAGCGGCTCAGACACCTCGGACACCTACCGCTACGCCACCCTCAACGGTGTGCTGCTGGCGCTGCCCACTTTGGGCGACACCTATGCGGTGGGCTCTGAACCCGGCACCGCGGTGGGCAGCGTCACTGCCGCCAACGGCAGCAACGCCAACAACCCCAGCTACAGCGACTTGCTGGCCATTTGGGACGCCTACAACGGCACGGGCACAGGCCCCACGCTGGCGATCACCAGCAGCGCCGCCAATCTGAGCGCAGGGCAAACGGCCACCATCAGCTTTACCTTCAGCGAGACCCCCTACGGCTTCTCGGCGGGCGACGTGGCCACCACGGGTGGCACGCTGAGCAACTTGGCCCCCACCGGCGACACCAAGGTCTACACCGCCACCTTCACCCCTGACATGTCTGCGGCCAACGCCAGCATCACCGTGGCCAGTGGCAAGTACACCAATGTCAGCAGCGTGTTGGGCAACGCGGGCACCACGCCTGCCATTGCGATAGACACCACCGACACCGTGGCGCCCACGCTGGCCATCACCAGCAGTGTCAGCACGCTGAGCAAAGGGCAAACTGCCACTGTCACCTTCACCTTCAGCGAAGTCCCCACGGGCTTTGAAGCCGGCGACATCACCACCACGGGCGGCGCCCTGGGCACCCTGACGGCGACCGGTGACGCCAAGGTCTACACCGCCACCTTCACGCCCACCCCCGCGAGCAACGGCACGGCCAGCATCACGGTGGCCGGCGCCAGCTACACCGATGCGGCGGGCAACAACGGCGGCGCAGGCAGCACACCCACGCTCAGCTTTGACACCCGCCTGGTCGGCGCCGTGAGCGTCGCCGCCGTGGGCGGCAATGTCACGACCAACGCGCTGAACGCCAGCAACACCACGCTGACCGGCCAGGCCAGCATCGCCGCTGGCGCCGCCACGGGCGGCAGCGCCGATCTCAAGGTCAACGGCGTGGTCGTGGCCACCGACAGCAGCATTGGCGCGGGCGACACCACGGTCACCTTCAGCACCAGCGCCACGCTCTCGGGAGCGGCCGCCAATGGTGGCGTCGTGACCGTGGAGCTCAAAGACGCAGGCGGCACCGTGCTGGACACCAGCGCGGTCAACAACCCCAGCTTGCTGGTGGACTATGGCGTACCCACGGTGACCACCGCGCCCAGCGTCGCCAGCACCCAGACGGTGGCCTATGGCTACCAAACCGGTGTGATCAGCGTTGACGGCGCCAACTACAACACCCTGCTGTCGACTGGCGAGGATGCCACCACCGACATCAAAGCGCGGCTGGACTGGAGCAAGCTGATTTGGGACATTGACGGCAACAGCGCCAATGGCAGCAGCACGACCAGTGACGTCGCTTTTGTGCTCGGTGACATCGCTTCGGCCAAGGTGCTGAGCGACACGCAGCTGTCCATCACACTGACCAAGGCCAAAATGGCCAGTCTGGAAGCCAAGGCCTACTTTGGCAGCCTAGGCGGCGCAGACACCCTAGACATCAGTGCTGGCTTTGCACGAGATGCGGCAGGCAATGTGGCCACCACCGACTCCGTCAGCGACGCCAAGATGGCGAGCATCGTGGGCGAGCCCTCGATTGTCAGCAACTCTGTGATTGACCTGGGCAGCTTTGGCAAACTGATACTGCCGGTGCAGGTGGACGGTGGCAGATGGTATTACTACTGGGACCGAAGCGGCGATGGCACCACTTCCAATGCAGGCTCACTCAACGGCGGCATCGACGTCACCACGCATAACGTGCTGGATGACATCTTCAAGTACGCCAATGATTTCACGGTCCTCAATCCCGACTCGGCGACCAAAGGCACCACCGTTGATTACCGATACGCCAGTCTCAATGGTGTGCGGCTTGCCTTGCCCACCCTGGGCGGGAGCACCAGTGATGGCTACCGAACTGGCACGGCTGTAGGCACGGCTTCACCCAACCAGTCAGCGGGCAGCAATGCCATCAACAACACCTATGACGACCTTTTGGCAGTATGGGATGCCTACAACGGCACGACGACCGATTCAGGTATCGCCGCAGTGAATTGGGTAGCCCCAACGCCTTGGGGAACGGATGTCTTGCTGGCTGCAGACTCCACGGGTGCGACCAGCCACGCAGCCATCAGAAATTCCGGGCCTGGTTTGGTTTACTTCAATGCCGCCCCTGAGAGCGCCAATTACTATGTCGCTCTCCAGCTGCTGGGGACCAACAACTACGCACCTGTCATGAGCAGTGGGGTAAGCGCTACAGCCTTAGAAAGAACAGCAAGCGGCACGGCGGTGTACACCGCCACAGCGACCGATCAGGACCCCAGCGCGACTTTCACCTACGCGATGGGTGGCATCGATTCCAGCAAGTTCAACATCGATGTCAACACGGGTGCCGTCACATTTAAGACCGCACCTGATTTTGAATCCGCTGCGGACACTGGGGCCGACAACGTCTACGACATCACCATCACGGCCAGCGACGGCTTGCGCAGTTCTGCCGCGCAAGCGGTGGCCATCACGGTCACCAATGTGTTGCCCACGGTCTCTGGCATGGCCATCACTTCGGACATTGGCGGGGCCGTCAGTGGCAGCGTCAAGAGCCTCAGCACCGGCGACACGGTGAGCGTCACAGTGACGATGAGCGATGACGCCACGGTGAACACCACCGGTACCAAGCCTACATTGGCGCTCAATATAGGCGGCACCACGGTGCAAGCTGCCTATGCTTCAGGCAGCGGCAGCACCGCCTTGGTGTTCACATACACCGTACCTGCCAACGCAGCACTGAGCGACGCCAACGGCATCAGCGTGGCCGCCAACAGCTTGTCACTCAACGGCGGCACGCTCACCGAAGCCGCTGGCGCCCGCAACGCCACCCTGACCCACGCGGCCGTGGCAGACAACGCCAACTATGTGGTTGACACCTTTGTGCCCAGTGTCTCGATTGAAAGCAGCACACCGCTGCTGATGACGGGTGAAACGGCCACCATCACCTTCACCTTCAGTGAAGACCCCGGCAGCACCTTCGTCAGCGGGGATGTGGTGGTCACGGGAGGCACCTTGAGCGCCATCAGCGGCACCGGGCTCACGCGAATCGCCACATTGACGGCCTCGGGGTCGGCAGGAGTCGCTTCCACAGCCGCTGTGTCGGTGACCAATGCGAGCTACAACGATGCTGCCGGCAATCTCGGCCCC
>CANHKH010000034.1 GCA_947460165.1 Comamonadaceae bacterium | reverse complement strand
GAGACGGCCCACGCCAAAGCCGGCCATGCCGCCGACCACAAAGGCCAAGGCGTCTGACAGGCCTTCCAGCAAAGGCGTGGGTTTGGAGGGCATGGCCAGTCTTTCAGCGGTTGTGGCGTTGCATGAAGACGAGCTTTTCAAACAAGCTCACGTCTTGCTCGTTTTTCAGCAGCGCGCCCACCAGCGGCGGCACTGCCACTTTGTCGTCCTTGCTGTGCAGGGCTTCGGCCGAAATGTCTTCGGCCACCAGCAGCTTGAGCCAGTCCAACAGTTCGGAGGTGGAGGGCTTTTTCTTCAGGCCCGGCAGGTTGCGCACGTCGTAAAAGGTCTTCATGGCTGCGCTCAGCAGCTCTTTTTTCAGGCCCGGGAAATGCACGTCCACGATTTTCTGCATGGTGTCGGCGTCGGGGAACTTGATGTAGTGAAAAAAGCAGCGGCGCAAAAACGCGTCTGGGAGTTCTTTTTCGTTGTTGGAGGTGATGAACACCAGCGGCCTGTGCTTGGCGCGAATGAGCTCGCGCGTTTCGTACACATAAAACTCCATGCGATCGATCTCGCGCAGCAAGTCGTTGGGGAACTCGATGTCGGCCTTGTCGATCTCGTCGATCAAGAGCGCCACCGGTTGGTCGGCCGTGAAAGCTTGCCACAGCACGCCCTTGACGATGTAGTTGTGGATGTCTTTGACCTTCTCGTCACCCAGTTGCGAGTCGCGCAGGCGCGAAACCGCGTCGTACTCATACAGGCCTTGCTGCGCCTTGGTGGTGGACTTGATGTGCCACTGCAAGAGCGGCATGTTCAGAGCCTGGGCCACTTCCTCGGCCAGCATGGTTTTGCCGGTGCCGGGTTCGCCCTTGACGAGCAAAGGTTTTTGCAGCGTGGCCGCCGCGTTGACGGCCAGCATCAGGTCGGCGGTGGCGACGTAGTTCTCAGAGCCTTGAAATTTCATGGTGTGTGGTGCGGGATAAAGCCTGTCAGGATTATGAGGGGAAGGTCCCTATAATCTCAGGTTGATTTTGATGACGTCTCAGGACTTTAGCGCCACCCCCATGATGATGAACAAGCTGCTCTCCACCCTCTTTGTCCTGGCTGTCTCCTCGGTGACGGCTTTTTCTGTGCAGGCCCAAGAACTCAAGGGTGATGCCAAGGCCGGCGAAGGCATCAACGCCATGTGCATTGGCTGCCATGGCATCAAGGGTTACCAGGCCAGTTTCCCCGAGGTCTACAAAGTCCCCATGATCTCTGGGCAAAGCGGCAAGTACATTGCCTCAGCGCTCAATGCTTATAAAAAGGGCGACCGCAAGCACCCGTCCATGCGCGCGATTGCAGTCACCCTGACCGACCAAAACATCGCCGACCTCTCGGCCTACTACAGCCAGCACGGCCTGCCTGAAGGCCAGAGCATGGCGCCCAAAGAAGCCCCAGCGCCCAGTGCCCAGGTGGCGGCGCTCCTGACCAAGGCCAATTGCGCCTCATGCCATGGCGCCAATTTCAGCTCGCCCATAGACCCTTCTTATCCCAAGATCGGTGGTCAGCACGCCGACTACCTGTTTGTGGCGCTCAAGGCCTATAAAAACAACGCCAACCAAGTGGTGGGCCGCAACAACGCCATCATGGCGGGCATGGCCAAGCAGTACACCAACGCCGAACTCAAGCTGCTGGCCAATTACCTGGCCTCTGTGGAGGGCGACATGAAGGTGGTGCCCCAAAGCCGCTTTCGCTGATTGGCAGCCTACCCATGAAAAAACCGCCTTAGGGCGGTTTTTTCATTTTGGCTTGCCGATTTGTGGGCTTCAGTCCCGCGTGGCTTGGCGCTGCACGCAGTCCATGTAGGCCGCGCCATCGGGCGGGCGGCCTGCGCGCTGGCTTTCCCAGAGCATGCGGCCCAGGCATTCCATGGCCTCGTGGTGGGCTTCATGCAAGGAGTTGCGCTTGGCGGCCAGCAATTCCACCGCCTGGCGAATGCCGCGGGGCTGGTCTATAGAGCATTGCTCGCTGATGGACAGGTGCATGGCCAGGTGCAAAAACGGGTTGGTCTGGCCCTCGACTGCGTCTTTCATGGCCGCGAGTGCCACCGCCTCGTCGGCCAAGTCGCCGTGGTACTCCGGGTGCTCGGCCACCCATTGGCCTGCCAGGGTTTCCAGGGCGTCCATGGGCTGGCCGGCTTGGGCTTTGGCGTGGACAGCGCAAAAGAATTTGCGAACGTCGGCTTGAGAGGGCGTGAACATGGTTTGAGTTTCGCACGCGCTGGCCGGCCTGCACTTGAGGCTTTACACCTGCGCAGCTTGCTTGGCCGCCAGCAGCCGTGAAATGGTGGCCGCCGCCTCCAAGAGCGCAGGCAGCATGGTCTCTTGCATCATTTTGGCGGGGGTGCGGTTGGCCTGGCCGCTGATGTTGAGCGCAGCCAATGTGCGTCCGCTGCGGTCGGTCAGCGGGGCGGCCAGGGAAATCAGGCCCTCTTCAAGCTCTTGGTTCACCAGGCACCAGCCCTGTTTGCGGGCCTGGCGCACGCGCGCCAGCAGCTCCTCGGGCTCGCTCACCGTGTGCCGTGTGAGTGCGGGCCTGTCGCTGGCGTGCAGCAGTTTGAGCGCTTCCTCGTCGCTCAAGCCCGCCAGCAGCATGCGGCCCAGCGAGGTGCAGTGGGCGGGCAGCCGTGAGCCCACGCCCAGGCTGATGCTCATGATCTTGTGCGTGGGCACGCGCAGCACGTAGACAATGTCGGCGCCGTCGAGCACGGCGGCCGAACAAGACTCGCCCACGCGCGCAGCCAGCGCCTGCATCTCGGGCTCGGCCAGGTTCCACATGGGCATGGACGAGAGGTAGGCAAAGCCCAGGTCCAAGATGCGCGGCGTGAGCTTGAACAGCCGGCCGTCGCTGCTGACATAGCCCAGGGTTTGCAGCGTCAGCAAAATCCGGCGTGCGCCGGCGCGGCTCAAGCCGCTGCGGGCAGCCACTTCGCTGAGGGTTTGCTGCGGTGCTTGGGCGCTGAAGCTGCGTATGACTTGCAGCCCACGCGCAAAAGACTGCACATAGCTGTCGCCCGGCGCGGGAGAGCCTTGGGTTGGATCCCTGGGGCCAGCGGCGCCCAGGGGTCGGTTCGCGGGGTTTGCCATGGCTGCGTCAATCTCCTAAAATCCATTATACGAACACAAGTTCGACATACGAACATTTTTTGCTGTGCCCCGCTCAGGCCGCATGCACAGGCCTCAAGCCCCATGCCACAGCACTTTCACAGTCCACCCCTGCAGGAGATTCGTCACCCATGATCAACAAGATTGCGCCCTCCATAGAGGCTGCGCTGGCCGGCGTCAAAGACGGGGCCACCGTGCTCATAGGCGGCTTTGGCACGGCGGGCATTCCCAATGAACTCATTGAAGGCCTCATAGACCAAGGCGCCAAAGATTTGACGGTGGTCAACAACAACGCGGGCAATGGCGACACGGGGCTGGCGGCGCTGCTCAAAACCGGTCGTGTGCGCAAGGTCATTTGCAGCTTTCCGCGCCAGGCCGACAGCCATGTCTTTGATGGCCTCTACCGCAGCGGCAAGTTGGAGCTCGAGCTGGTGCCCCAGGGCAATTTGGCCGAGCGCATTCGCGCAGCTGGTGCGGGCATAGGCGCGTTTTTCTCGCCCTCGGGTTACGGCACGGAGCTGGCCAAGGGCAAGGAAACCCGCGAGATCAACGGCAAGCATTACGTGCTGGAAATGCCCATTCATGGGGATTTGGCCTTGATCCGGGCCGAGGCCGGCGACCGCTGGGGCAACCTGATTTACCGCAAGGCCGCGCGCAACTTTGGCCCGGTCATGGCGACAGCTGCCAAAACCACGGTGGCCACGGTGCACGAGATTGTGGAACTGGGCGCGTTTGACCCTGAACACATCGTGACGCCCGGCATTTACGTGAGCCAGGTGGTCCAAATTGAACGCGTGGCCACCCAGGCCGGCGGCATTAAAAAGGCGGCATGAGCATGAGCTACACCAAACGCAGCAAAGACGAGCTGGCCCAGCGCGTGGCCCGCGACATTCACGACGGCGCCTATGTGAATTTGGGCATAGGCCAGCCCACGCTGGTGGCCAACCACCTGCCCCAAGGCGTGGAGGTCATTTTGCACAGTGAAAACGGCATTTTGGGCATGGGCCCGGCGCCGGCAGCGGGCGACGAGGACTACGACCTCATCAACGCGGGCAAGCAGCCCGTCACCCTGCTGGCGGGCGGCGCCTACTTTCACCATGCCGACAGCTTTGGCATGATGCGCGGCGGCCACCTCGACATTTGCGTGCTGGGTGCCTTCCAGGTCAGCGCCACCGGCGATTTGGCCAACTGGAGCACCGGCGAGCCCGGCGCCATTCCGGCGGTGGGCGGCGCCATGGACCTGGCCACGGGCGCCAAGCAAACCTGGGTGATGATGGATTTGCTCACCAAAAAAGGCGAGTCCAAGGTGGTGGCCCAGTGCAGCTACCCGCTGACCGGCATTGGCTGCGTCAAGCGCATTTACTCGGACTTGGCCACTTTTGAATGCACGCCCCAGGGCTTGCGCCTCATTGACATGGTCAGCGGCCTGACCCAAGGCGAGCTTGAAAAGCTGGTCGGTCTGCCCCTGGCCCCCGCTCTTTAATTCCCCTTCAGCCTTACCTTCTGGAAAATCATGACCCAAGCCTTTATTTGTGACGCCATCCGCACCCCCTTTGGCCGCTACGGCGGCGCGCTGTCCTCGGTGCGCACCGACGATTTGGGCGCCATTCCCCTGCGCGCCCTGATGGCGCGCAACCCCCAAGTCGACTGGGCCGCCATCACCGACGTGATCTACGGCTGCGCCAACCAAGCCGGTGAAGACAACCGCAATGTGGCCCACATGGCCAGCTTGCTGGCGGGCTTGCCCATTGACGTGCCGGGCGCCACGATCAACCGCTTGTGCGGCTCGGGCCTGGACGCGGTGGGCACGGCGGCACGCGCCATCAAGGCCGGCGAGGCGGGCCTGATGATTGCAGGCGGTGTGGAGAGCATGAGCCGCGCCCCCTTTGTGATGCCCAAGGCCGAAAGCGCCTTCTCGCGGGCCAATGCGGTCTACGACACCACCATAGGCTGGCGCTTCATCAACAAGCTCATGAAGGAAAAGTACGGCGTTGACGCCATGCCTGAGACGGCCGAGAACGTGGCGGTGGACTTCAAGATCGAGCGCGAGGCGCAAGACCGCATGGCCATGAACAGCCAGCTGCGCGCCGTGGCCGCCCAACAAGCCGGCCACCTGGCCCGCGAGATCGTGGGCGTGAGCATCCCGCAGAAAAAGGGCGACGCCATCGTGGTCGACAAGGACGAGCACCCCCGCGAGACCAGCCTGGAAGCGCTGGCCAAGCTCAAAGGCGTGGTGCGGCCCGACGGCAGCGTGACGGCAGGCAACGCCAGCGGCGTGAACGACGGCGCCTGCGCGCTGCTGCTGGCCGATGAAGCCTCGGCCGCCAAGAACGGCTTGACGCCCAAGGCCCGCGTGGTCGGCATGGCCACGGCCGGCGTGGCCCCGCGCATCATGGGCATAGGCCCCGCACCCGCGACTGAAAAAGTGCTCGCGCTCACCGGCCTCAAGCTCGAGCAAATGGACGTGATCGAGCTCAACGAAGCCTTTGCCGCGCAAGGCATTGCGGTGCTGCGCATGCTGGGCCTGCAAGACGATGACGAACGCGTCAACGCCTGGGGCGGCGCCATCGCCCTGGGCCACCCCCTGGGCGCCTCAGGCGCACGCCTGGCCACCACGGCGGTGAACCGCCTGCACGCCACCGGCGGGCGCTATGCGCTGTGCACCATGTGCATTGGCGTGGGGCAGGGCATTGCGCTGATTCTCGAGCGGGTTTGAGTATTTCTGGCGGTGTCTGCAGCCATGGAAACCTGACCAGGTGGCCCTTGTTGCACGCCACCGGTAGCCTGATTGACAAAAAAGGATCCTGAATTGATGAGTCAGCAAGACAAACCCATGCTGGTGGTTGGCGGCGGTATCGGAGGCGTAGCGATGGCTTTGGCCTTGGGCCGGCAGGGTCGGCGCGTGCAACTGCTCGAACAGCTCGAAGAGATCGCCCCCATCGGCTACGGCGTGCAGATGGGGCCCAATGTCTTGCCCATGCTCGATCAGCTGGGCGTGGGCCAGGCGGTGCGTCGCGCCGCCTACCTGCCGCCCGAGATCGAGCTGTTCGACGCCTACACCGCCCAGCGACTGGCCTGCGTGCCTTTGCATGGCGCGGCATTCGATGCGATGTTTCCCCAGCCCTATATCGCGATTCATCGGGTCGATCTGCATGAGATTTTGCTGCAGGCTTGCCGCGCTTACCCGCACATAGAGATGGTCCAGGCCGCCACCGTGACCGGTTTTTCCGAGTCCGCGCAGGGCGTTCAGGCACAGTGCGCCGACGGCAAGAGCTTCGAGGGTGAAGCGATGATCGCCGCCGATGGCTTGCGCTCCAAGATTCGGGCGCAGTTGTTTCCAGACGATGCGCCGCGCGCGACCGGGTATGTCGCCCACCGCGCGATCGTGCCCTTTGACCAGGCTCCAGCGAGCTTGCAGTCCCGCCTCGGAGTGACCATGTGGTCGGGTGACGGTTTCCATGTCATTTACTACCCGCTGCGCAACCAGAGCGAGCTCAACCTCGTCGCGGTATTCCGGGTGGATCCGCCAGTGGCGTCTGCCGCTGGGCACGCCGAGCAGTTGCAGGCGGCTGTGGCCACCTGCCAGGGCGAGGTGCGCGACGTGCTGGCCTGCATGAACCTGGAGCGGCGCTGGGCCATCGCTGACCGGGAGCCTTTGCGTCGCTGGAGCCAGGGCCGCGTCACGCTGTTGGGCGATTCCGCCCATGCCACGCTGCAATCGCTGGCGCAGGGCGCTGGCATGGCGGTTGAAGACGTGTGCGTGCTGTCGCGTCTGATCGAGCGCAGCGAGGGCGACCATGCGAGCGCCTTTTCCCGCTTTCAGCGGCTGCGCCTGACGCGCACGGCGCGGGTGCAGCTGACGTCGCGCGCACTCTGGGAGGAATACCACTGCGGCGGCATCGCCGCGCAGGTGCGCAACCAAGCCTGGGGTGAACGAAGCCCTCAAGACTTTCTGTACTGCGTCAACTGGCTCTGGAGTCCGGTTGACCTCGCTGAGCTTGCATGACGCTCGACCGCCTCAGAACCTGGCCCTTGTCGAGGGTGAGGCCTTCTTGGGCGTCATCCCAGCCCTGGCGCTGCCGCTGGTCAGCCTGAATCCGGACAGGTCTGGCGTGAGGCTTCAGCCCCGACCGTGCCAGCAGGGTCGAGAACAAGCGCGCCGGCTCGACAGAACCTTGACCCTAAAGCAGGTCCGAAAAGCTGCGCCGTGCCCGCTCCAGTTCTGGCAGCAGCGCCTCGGTGAGCTGCTCACGCGTCATCCGCGAAGTCTTGACTGACAGGCTCAGCGCAGCCACCAGTGCGCCGGCTCCAGTGCGTATGGGCACCGCAATCGAGCGCAGGCCAATCTCGAGTTCTTCGTCGCAAATCGCATAGCCCTGGGCACTGGCGGCGTCGAGTTCACCCAGGATTTCTGTCACCGAAGTCAGCGTGCGGGGTGTCAGCGCTGGGCGGCTCATGCGGTTCAAAATGAACTCGACCCTGTCGCGCGGCTCGCCGGCCAGCAGCACCCTGCCGGTCGCGCTGCAGTAGGCCGGCAGCCGCGCGCCTACGCTCAGTCCCACCGACAAACTGCGCCTGTGCGTGGAGCGCGCGACGAAGACAACATCCTGTGAATCGAGCACCGCGATCGATGCTGATTCCCGTGTGCGCTCGCTGGTCACGTCCAAAATGGGTTGAGCCACTTTGGTCAGCGGATCGGACGCAACGAAAGCATGGCCCAAGCGCAGGGTCCTGGCGGCGAGGCGAAAGTCGCGCCCATCCTGGGTCACATGGCCGAGCCTGCACAAGGTCAGCAGGCAACGTCTCACAGACGCCTTGGAGTGGCCCGTCACGTCGGCCAGCTTGCTGAGCGTGGCCGGGCCTTTCACCAGGGCGAACGCTTCGATCACCGACAGCCCCTTTTCCAGGCCCATCACGTACTCGCGATCGTCCCGCTCCGGCGCGTCGTCGTGCTGGACTGGCGGTGGGCTGGCGCGGTTTGCGCGACGACTGGCGCTCACGCGGTCCAGCGCGCTTGAGGGCTCGGCAGCAACGGCATTTTCTCGCTGGGTCATGGTGTTGAGTTTCCTGCCTCTGTCGTTCGCATAGCGAACCTTAGCGTCGGATTCTATTGACGCAGACCCTCACGCGTTACAAACTGTCAACCATATTTTCAGAAACAGCAGGGGATGCGCGCACCCCCCAACCGAGACAAGGACCCGAGCCCATGTCCAGCACCCTCGCGCCTGATGCAGCGCGCACGAGCGCGATCCATGCGCCGGTCACCGATTTCGATCCCTACGCGGACGCGGTGCTCGACGACCCGTACCCGCACTACGAGCGCCTGCGCGAACTCGGCCCGATTTTCTACCTGAGTCGCTACGGCGCGTACGGCTTGGCGCGTCATGCCGAGATCGACTCTGTGCTGCGCGACTCGGCCACGTTCTGCTCCAGCGCAGGTGTTGGCCTGGCCAACTTTCATGTGGAGACGCCCTGGCGCAAGCCCAGCATCATCTTGGAGGCCGATCCGCCCCTGCACGGCCGCACGCGCAAGGTCGTGGCCGGTTTGCTCGCACCGGCCAACATCAACAAGCTTCGCGTCACGATGGAGCGCGAGGCCGAACTGCTGGTCGACCGCGTGCTGGCCAAGGGACACATCGACGCGGTGCCCGATCTGTGCGCGGCCTTTCCGCTGAAGGTGTTCGCCGACGCGGTGGGGATCCCACGCGAAGGTCGCGAAGAATTCCTGCTGCCCTATGGCGACATGGTGTTCAACGCCTTCGGCCCGGTCAACGAGCGATTCAAGGTCTGCCTCGACAAGGCCCAGGGTGCCATCGCCTGGATTGCCGAGGTCTGCAAGCGCGAGAACTTGACGCACGACGGCTTGGGTGCCCAGCTTTACGCGGCGGCCGACCAGGGGTTGCTGGACCCTGAAGAAGCGCCCATGCTGGTGCGCACGCTGCTGTCGGCCGGGCTGGACACCACGGTCTTTACTTTGTGCAACGCGATGATCTGCTTTGCGCGCGAGCCCGAGCAGTGGGCGACCTTGCACGCCCAGCCGACGATGGCGCGCCAGGCGCTCGAAGAGGTGCTGCGCTTTGAGAGTACCTTTCACTCCTTTTATCGCACCACCACCCGCGAGGTGGAGGTCGCTGGCGTTGCGCTGCCCAAGGAACAAAAAATCTGCGTTTTCATCGGCTCGGCCAACCGCGATCCGCGCCGCTGGCCGGACGCGCACAAGTTCGACGTGAACCGCAAGGCCAATGGCAACCTGGCCTTCGGCACTGGGGTTCATGGCTGCGCCGGGCAGATGATCGCCCGCCTGGAAGGCGAAGTCCTGCTGGGCGCGCTGGCACGTCGGGTGAAGTCATTGCGCCTGGAAGCGGCACCCGTCATTCACTACAACAACTCCGTGCGCGGCTACGACAGCATGCCTGTCAGCCTGCTTGCCGCCTGAGCGCGTCCGTCTTGCCTTGCCTTTTACTCATATGTCCTTCACCACCTCGCAGATCACCTTCATCCAGCCCGACGGCAGCGCCCGCACCATTGCGGTTCAAGCCGGAGCGAACGTCATGCTCACCGCACTGGCCAACGGCATCCCCGGCATCGTGGCCGAGTGCGGCGGCGCCGCCATGTGCGCGACCTGCCATGTCTACCTGAGCGAAGGCAGCGCTGCCTTCGTGGCGCCGGTCAGTGAGGTCGAAAATGAAATGCTGGAAAGCGCTGCCAGCGGGCGCCGCGAGAACAGCCGCCTCGGCTGTCAGGTCGTGGTGCAGCCCGGCGCCGGCGAGATCGTGGTGCAGATTCCTTCGCACCAGGTCTGATGGGCCACATGAGCGAAGCCGGTGTGGTGATCGTGGGCGCAGGGCAGGGCGGCTTTCAGCTGGCGGCTTCGCTGCGCGACGAGGGCTGGCAAGGTCCGGTCACGCTGATCGGCGAAGAGCCGTGCCTGCCCTACCAGCGTCCGCCATTGTCAAAAGCGTTCATCACCGGCAAGAGCGACGCTCAGCAACTCATGCTGCGTCCCCAGGCCTTTTATGCGGACAAGGGCATTGCCCTGCGCTTGGCACGGCGCGCAGGCCGCATTGACCGCGCAGCGCAGCGCGTCAGCCTGGAAGGCGGTGAATCCGTTCCCTATGCCCACCTGGCGCTGGCCACTGGCGCTCGGGCACGGATGCCGGCCATCGAGGGCATCGGTCTGGCTGGCGTGCAGGCCCTGCGCAGCATGGCCGATGCGCAAGCGCTTCGCGCGGCCCTGGGCGCTGCGCGCCGTGTCGTCGTGATCGGTGCCGGATTCATCGGTTTGGAAGTGGCCGCTGCCGCGCGCGCGCTGGGTGTGGAGGTCGACGTGCTGGAGTTCTCCTCGCATGCGCTCCAACGATCAGTCTGCGCGCCCACCGCGTTGTGGCTGACCCAGGCGCTGCAGGCTGCCGGGGTTCGCTTTGACTTCAACACCGAAGTGGTGGCCATCGAAGGCGAGGCCGGCCGCGCAACTGGCGTGCGCACGGGCGATGGCCTTGTGTACGCGGCTGACCTGGTCGTCGTGGGCACAGGCGCCCTGCCCAACGATGCGCTGGCCGCCGCTGCCGGGCTGGCGGTGGACAAGGGCATTTGCGTTGACGAGTTCTTGCGCACAGCCGATCCTCTCATCAGCGCCATTGGCGACTGCGCCAGTTTTTCGCCAGGGCTAGGCGCGCCGGCATGGCGTCTTGAATCAGTGCAGAACGCGGTGGACCATGCCCGCTGCGTGGCTGCGCGCATTGCGGGGCGCCCGGCGCCCTACGCCAAGACGCCCTGGTTCTGGAGCGACCAGGGCGCCAACCGACTGCAGATCGCCGGTCTGGCCCAGGCCTTGGACAGTGCTGTGGTGCGTGGCGAGCCTGCCACAGGCAAGTTTTCGGTGTTTCGCTTCCGTGGCGAGCAACTCACCGCCGTCGAGTCTATCAATCAGGCGGGCGATCACATGGTCGCGCGCAAACTGCTGGCGCAGCCGTGCAGGCTGTCCGCAGCGCAGGCCGCGGACCCGCTCTTCAAGCTCTCGCATGCGCTGCCTGCGCCTTGAATTTCCTCAAACCTTGAAAGGACCGCTGTTGAAAGCCGAAGATCCCAAAACCCTCATCATCACCGGCGGCGCCAGCGGCATCGGATTCGCTTTTTCCGAGCATTTGGCGCTCATGGGCCACCGTGTCCTCATCGCCGATCTGCACGGCGCCAATGAAGCCGCTGAGCGTCTGCGCAAAGCCGGGCTGCAGGCTGCGGGCGTGACTGCGGACGTGGTCAAAGAAGACGACGCCGCGGCCATGGTGGCGGCCGGCGAGCGTGCGTTCGGCGGTGTCGACGGCCTCGTCAACAACGCCGGGCTGTTCACCACGCTGGCACTCAAGCCGTTTGACCAGATCACCAACGCCGAGTGGATGCGGGTGATGGAGGTCAATACGCTGGGGCCGTTCAACTGCGCCAAGGCGGCCCTGCCTGCGCTGCGCCGCAGCGGCCGGGGACGGATTGTCAACATCGCGTCCACCGTGCCTATCAAAGGGCCGCCCAACATGGCGCATTACGTCGCCAGCAAAGGCGCGGTGATCGCGTTCACACGCTCACTGGCGCGCGAACTCGCCCGTGACCGCATCACGGTCAACGCCATCGCGCCTGGTTTCACGCTGAGCGACGGGGTGCTTCAGGCGCAACTGCAGGACCGCATCGGCGACAACGCGCGCACCACTGGGCGTTGCATACAGCGCGACCAGGTGCCCGCCGACCTGGTGGCAACATTGGCCCACTTGGTGAGCGACGGTGCCAGTTTTGTCACCGGGCAGACCCTGGCTGTCGATGGCGGCGGGGTTTTCCTCTAGGCCCGCAGCCTGCGCAGCAGCGTTCAATACCTATTCAAATTGCTTTTTCAACAGGAGACAACCATGATCGATCGTCGCAAATTCATTCAAACCGGCTCGGCGCTTGCCCTGGGTGCGCCCGCCATCACCGGTTTCGCGCAGCAGAGCGTCACGCTCAAATTCCACACTTTCATGGCACCCGCCTCGACGGTCTGGACCAAAATCCACAAGGAGTGGATGGCCAAGGTCGAGCGCGAGTCGGGTGGACGCATCAAGTTCGAGGGCTACCCTGCGATGCAGCTGGGCGGCGCTCCTGGCAACCTGTATGACCAGGCGCGAGACGGCGTCGTCGACATCATCTGGGTGCTGCCGGGCCTGACCGCCGGACGCTTCCCGCGCACAGAGGTGTTTGAACTGCCGTTCATGACCAACAATGCCGAATCATCTTCGCGCGCCGCCTGGGAGTATTACCAGACCAACATGGCCGACGAGTTCAAGGAAACGCACGTGCTGGCTTTCCACACGCACGGCCCCGGCGTCCTGCACTCCAAGGACAAAGCCATCAAGTCGGCTTCCGACCTGCGCGGCATGAAGGTGCGCGGCCCGACGCGCCAGGCGACCAAACTGCTCAGCGCCGCCGGTGCCACCGCCGTGGGCATGCCGCTGCCTCAGATCCCTGACGCGCTGACCAAGGGCACGATCGACGCCTGCGCTCTGCCCTGGGAAGTGATTCCGTCGGTGAAGGTGCCAGAACTGGTCAAGTTCCACAGTGAGTTCGCGCCCGGCACGCCGGCGCTTTACACCAGCACCTTCGTGATGACGATGAACACGGCGAAATACCAGTCGCTCGCGCCTGACCTCAAGAAGGTGATTGACAACAACTCCGGCTCAGCCGTCTCCGCCTGGATGGGCAAGGTGCAGGAAGACCTCGATCCGGTGGTGCGCAAGATGGTTCAGGACCGCGGCAACTCCGTGCATGTTTTCGGTGCCGCCGAGACCGCAGAGTTCCAGCGCCTGACCGCCAACGTTGAGAACGAGTGGGTGGCCGAAGTCACCAAGCGCGGCTACGACGGCAAGAAGCTGCTCGAGTCCGCCAAAGCCTTGGTTGCCAAGCACAGCAAGAAGGCCTGATCGCCAACGCCGGCGACGGCGAACCTGCCTGACGCCACCCGTCAGGCAGGTCTTGCGCGGTGCGTCGCGCTGTCCGCCGCGCCGCGCATTTGAAGTTCATTCCTGATTCCCTAGCGAATTTGACCCCATGAGTTGCACCTTCTTTCGACTTGCGCACCCGTTGGCGCTGGCCTGCGTGGCGGCCCTGACGGTCGCAGCTCCAGTGGCCGCGCTGGCGCAGTCAGCCAAGCCGCTGCGCCTGATCGTTCCGTTTCCGGCGGGCGGCACGGCCGACGTGCTGCCGCGGATTTTGTCGGAGAAAATGCGCGACGCGTACCCGGCTGGCGTGGTGGTCGAAAACCGATCCGGCGCTGGCGGCAACATCGGCGCCGAGTTCGTGGCGCGGGCTGAACCCGATGGCAGCACGCTGCTGGCTTCACCGCCTGGACCGATCGCGATCAACCATCACCTGTACAAGTCGCTGTCTTTCGATCCGACCCGCTGGGTGCCTGTGACCGTGCTGGCCACGGTCCCTAATGTGCTGGCCATCAGCAGCAAGGTGCCGGCGAACACGCTCGACGAATTCGTGGCCCACCTCAAAGCCAACCCAGAAAAGCTCAGTTACGCCTCCCAGGGCAATGGCTCGACCTCGCATCTCACCGCCAACCTTTTCATGCAGTTGACCGGCACCAAGATGACGCACGTCCCCTACCGCGGCACTGCGCCCGCGCTGGCAGATCTGGTGGGTGCGCAAGTTGACGTGTTTTTCGACAATATCGCGTCATCCGCGCAGTTTCACACAGGCGGCAAGATCCGCATCCTGGCGGTCGCCGATGACAAGCGCTCGCCGGTGCTGCCACAGGTGCCCACCTTTGTTGAGCTCAAGCTGCCCGCCATGCAGTCAGTGACCTTTTTCAGCGTGGTCGCAACCCCCGGCACGCCGGCTGAGGCGGTGAACACCGCGCAAAAGGCGCTCGCCGACGCCCTGGCGCAGCCGGACGTTCGGCAGAAATTCGCAGCGCAGGGCGCCGAGCCCCGCGGCTGGTCGGCGCAACAGACGGGCCAATTCATCCGCATGGAGTCCGACAAATGGAACAAGGTGATCAAGAGCGCCAATGTGACGGTGGATTGACTGCGCAGATACGGCCTGCATGGCCCTGCAAACCTGCGCAGGCGGGCCAGCAACCGCCGCAGCCTTAAGTCCCTCAGTGAGTGCCACGGGCTTGGCGCCCCATACCAAAAGAGAATATGAAAGAACACACCATCCATTGGAAAAACTCAGCGCTGACTCGGGTTCCATTTGACGTCTACAGCGACCCTGCTGTGACGCGCCAGGAGCACGAGCGCGTGTTCCACGGCGCGACCTGGAATTATGTGTGCCTGGACGTCGACCTGCCAGAGGCGGGAAGCTACCGCGCGACCTTCGTGGGCGAGACGCCCGTGATCGTGGTCAAGGACGCCGATGGGGAAATCTATGCCTTCGAGAATCGCTGCGCGCACCGTGGCGCCTTGATCGCTTTGGAGAAGTCGGGCCGTGTTCAGAGCTTTCAGTGTGTCTACCACGCCTGGAGCTACAACCTGCAGGGGGACCTCACCGGCGTGGCGTTCGAAAAAGGCGTCAAAGGCGCGGGTGGCATGCCAGCGGATTTTTGCAAAGAAGAACACGGCCCGCGCAAGCTGCGTGTGGCCACCTTCTGCGGCCTTGTCTTCGCGAGCTTTCATGAAGACGTGCTGCCGATCGAGGAGTACCTCGGCGCGCAGATCTGCGAGCGCATCGAGCGGGTGCTGCACAAGCCCGTGCAGGTGATTGGCCGCTTCACCCAGGCGCTGCCCAACGATTGGAAGCTGTACGCGGAGAACGTGCGCGACAGCTACCACGCCAGCTTGCTGCACATGTTTTTCACCACCTTCGAGATCAACCGGCTGTCCCAAAAGGGCGGTGTCATCGTCGATGAGTCCGGCGGCAACCATGTGAGCTATTCGATGATCGACGCGGCGGCCAAGGACAGCTCTTACCAAGAGCAGGGGCTGCGCTCGGACCATGGGCGCTACCGCCTCAAGGACCCCAGCGTTCTGGCGGGCTTTGACGAATACCCAGACGGTGTGACGCTGCAAATACTCTCGGTGTTCCCCGGCTTTGTGCTGCAACAGATCCAGAACTGCTTGGCGGTGCGGCAGGTTCTGCCCAAAGGGCAGGGCCGCTCCGAACTGAACTGGACTTACCTCGGCTATGCCGACGACACTGCTCAGCAGCGCGGCGTTCGCCTCAAGCAGTCCAACCTGATCGGGCCTGCAGGCTTCATTTCCATGGAAGATGGCGCGGTGGGCGGCTTCGTGCAGCGTGGCATCGCTGGCGCCGCAGGGCTGGAGGCTGTG
>CANHKH010000033.1 GCA_947460165.1 Comamonadaceae bacterium | reverse complement strand
GTGGCCTGGCTGGACAACACGCCGCCATTGCCGTGGGCCAGCGCCAGATTGGCGCCAGGCACTTGTCGCTCTCCGGCAAGACCCATCAGTTGTTGCGCAGCTTCCACCACGGTGAACAATCCATACATGCCCGGATGTGCACAAGACAGGCCGCCGCCGTTGGTGTTGACCGGCAGCTCACCCCCTGGGGCCACACGCCCTCCCTCGACAAAGCGCCCGCCCTCGCCTTTGGGGCAAAAGCCCAGGTCTTCCAGGAACAAGATGGTGTTGATGGTGAATGCGTCGTAGAGTTCAACCACATCCATGTCGCGCGGGCCATAACCGGCTTGGGCAAACGCGCGGGCCCCCGAATCGACCGCGCCGGTCACGGTGAGGTCGGGCATGGCCGAGATGCTGGCATGGGTGATGGCCGAGGCAGCGCCCAGCACATAGACGGGATGGTGATGATGGTCAGGCGCGCGATCGGCACGGGTCATCACGATGGCTGCTGCCCCGTCTGTGACCAGGCAACAATCACGAACCGTCAGCGGATCGGCCACCATGCGGGCGCTGAGCACATCGTCCAAGCTGAGGTCGCCGCGCATAAAGGCTTCTGGGTTTTTTTGCGCCCATTGGCGAGCCGAAACGGCAACCGCTGCCAACTGCTCACGGGTGGTGCCGTACTGATGCATATGGCGTGAAGCTGCGAGGGCGTACGCTGCGATCGGCATGTTCGCGCGGTAGGGGGCTTCAAAATAGGGCTGCCGCAAGGCACTGACCAGTTTGCCCGATCCAGTGCGCTGATTGCTGCCGTAGGTCACCAGCGCCACATTGCACTGTCCGGTGGCCAGTGCCAATGCCGCCCAGAACACATGCGTCAAAAAGGCCGAGCCGCCGGTGCGGTTGTTGTCGGTGACTTTGGGCTCGATCCCCAGGTATTCGGACATCGACAGCCCAGACAGAAAGTCTTGCGGCAGGCAGACAAACAGACCGTCGACGTCCTGCGGCGTCAGATGGGCCTGCGCCAGAGCCTTGAGCCCTGCTTGTGCGGCCAGGTCGATGGCTTCGAGGCCGGGCGACTCGCCTATGCCATAGGTGGCCGCACCCACGATGGCAGCCTGTCCGCGGGGGAAATGAAGGTTCATGAAAGACGGCTCCGTGCTGATGAGGTCAAGTCCCTGCGTGAGGGGCGGTGTCGACAGCGTCATCGTTCAAGGGATCAAACAGCACCAGCGGCTGATCGCTGACCTGCGCAATGCGCGCCTTCACGCGCAATCCAATGCGAACCGATTCGGCGGCCATTCCCTCCACCCGTGACATCATGCGCACGCCTTCATCGAGGTCGATCAAGGCGACGTTGTAGTTGTCAGCCGGGTCGCGCTGGCGCATGACCGTGATGGCATAAACCGTACCAAGTCCGCACGCCGGCACCCATTCCAGGTCTGAAGCGCCAGTCTGGGGTTCTGCGATGCGCGGATAGAACACGTGGCGACCGCTGGAGCGGCTGCGCTGGATCATGAAACGGCCCTGGGCCAGAAATTCCAAGTAATCGCGTTCGGGTGCGAGCACAGCATCGGTCTTGATGGCAAGTGGCATGGGCTTTATCCTCGCTTCAAGCAGTGATGTGGCGGACAAAATCAGTGATCAGGGGTTCATGGCTGTCCAGCAAGGACTGCCCAAGCACACGGTTCCAGTGGTTCTCAGAGCCGTGAGCCATGCGCCATTCATGCAAGCGCCGCGTGTAGATTTGCAGCTCGTACTCGGCAGTCACACCCATCGCTCCATGAACCGCGTGTGCGATGGACGCGATGACCTGGGCCGCTTCACTGGTGCGAGACTTGGCCACGGCACAAGCCAACAGCGAGGGAACATGGCGACCGCATTGAAAGCCCGCCTCAGCCGCCATGCCTGCGGCGCAGACGTGTTCGGCCATCACGCTGAGCTGATGCTGTACGGCCTGAAATTTTCCTATGGATTTACCAAATTGGACGCGGCTGTTTCCAAATTGAAGCGTCAGGTCAAACGCCTTTTTCATGGCGCCAGCCATCATGGCGGCATGCAGCAATGCGGCCAAGGGATGCAAGGCATGCGCAAGTTGCGATGGCAGGCGCTGCTCGTCGCTCACCCGCCAGTACAAGGTGGCACCCAGGGCGGCGTGCACGCCTGTGGCCTCCCGCTTGGCATCGGCGACAGCCAGCACACACAACACACCGTCGCGCTCAAGCAGCACATGGTCAGCCACCATGGCGTAGGGCACCAGCGCACAGACGCCAGCGCCATCAGGCGCAGGCGAAGACGCGGGGGCAAAGGTCAAGAAGCCGTCTGGCAGGGCGGCGCGAGGTGTCACCAGCAGACGTGCGGCCATGGTCTGAGCGATGGGCAGTGGCGCAGCATAGGCTCCGCACAGCGCTGCCACGGGATAGAACTCACGCAGGGTCAGGCCGCCGCCCCCATCGTCCTCGTCTGCAAGCAGGTCGAGAAAGCCGCTGCTCAGGATCACGTCCCGCAGCAACTGCGGCGGCTGCCCTGCTTCGGCCGCGCGCACCACTGCCAGGGTGCAGTGGTCTTGGAGCATGGATTCGACGGCGTTTGCAAACATGGGTAGGGGTCCAGAGGTCTTTAACGCAAGCCCAGCCCGCGCGCGATCATGCCGCGCAGGATTTCACGGGTGCCGCCGCGCAAGGAAAAGGTGGGCGACATCTGGCTGAGGTAGGCGGCGGCACGGTAGAGCTCAGGGTCAATGGGCAACTGTGGGTCGTCGCCAAGAGCCCCTTCAATGATGGCCGGAATGCTTTGCTCAAACTCGGTGGCGATGTCCTTGACGAGGGCGGCTTCAACCACCGGGCTGAGACCGGCCGCCAGCTGGCCGGTCGTGGCAATGGCCATGTGGCGCAGCGTCGCCAGGTGCGCCACAAAGCGTCCCAATGTGGCCACATGATTCGACGCGGTGCCGGTGCTGCGTAAAAACTCTATCCAGCGGTCCAGCAAAACAATGCTGGAGTACACCCTTTCTGGCCCGCTGCGCTCGAAGGCGAGTTCGGCCGTCACCTGCGCCCAGCCCTGCCCCTCAGCGCCTATCAGCGCGTCGTCGTTCAAGACAACATCATTGAAAAACAGCTCGGAAAAGTGGGCATCCCCCGACAGGTCGACGATGGGTCGGGTGGATACACCCGGCAGCGAAAGATCAATCACAAACTGAGACAAGCCTTTGCTGCGATCTTCCCCGGTTCCAGAACTGCGCACGAGTGCAATGGCGTAGTGGCACTGGTGACCGTTGGTGGTCCAAATCTTGGACCCGTTGAGCCGCCAACGCCCGTTCACGCGGTCGACCCGGGTGCTGACTGAGGCCAGGTCGGAGCCGGCATTGGGCTCGCTCATGCCTATGCAAAAGAAGGCCTGCGCCTGACAAATCTTGGGCAAGTAAAAGCTCTTTTGAGCCTCACTTCCATACTTGAGGATCAAAGGCCCGCTCTGGCGATCAGCAATCCAATGTGCAGCCACCGGTGCGCCCACCGCCAGCAACTCTTCGACCAGCACAAAGCGGGTGTAGGCGTCCAGGTCGGCCCCGCCATAGCGGGCTGGCAAGGTGACACCCACCCAGCCGCGATCGGCGAGGTGTCGGCTGAATTGGGCGTCAAACCCCAACCAAGAGCGGGACCGGCGATCCGCCGGCAAGTCCTTGAGATGCAGGGTCAAAAACGCCTTGACCTCTGCGCGAAAGGCCTCGGCAGCCTGCGGCAAGGGGGAGAAGCGAAAGTTGTCGAGCAAGTCGGCCATGGGCGGGCTAGGAATTCAAGGCAGCCACGACGAGGTCAGCGTCCGCAAGTCAATCTGCCTGGATGGAGACTTCAGCCTCAGCAGATGGCGACGCTGGGGCGCGCTGCGCCAACTCGGCCAGCACCTGGTCCGTGTGCTCTCCCAGACCAGGCGGATGACGGTAAATAGAGGCCGGTGTGGCGCTGAATTTGATCGGTGGCGCAATCATTCGAAGCTTGCCTTCCGTCGGATGATCGATGGTCTGCAGCAAATTGACCGAGCGCAAATGCGGGTCATCAATCAAATCTTCAATGCTGTGCGTAGGCGCCCAAGGGATGTCATGCTTTTCAAGCCCGACCTGCCACTCTTGTGTGGTTTTGGTCTTCATCTCCTCGGCCAGGAAGCGGTAGACCTCGTCGTAGCTGCGTGTGCGCGTGGCATGGTCGTGAAACATGGCCGAGCGCAGAAATTCCTCGGGCCGGCCAATCAGATCAAAGAACCGACGCCAATGGCCGTCCGTGTAGACCAAGGCAGAAATAAAACCGTCGCGCGTGCGGTAAGGCCGGCGGGCGGGCGACAACAGACGGTTGTAGCCGGGCGGCCCGATGGGGGGCTCAAAAGACTGTCCGCCCAGGTGGTCAGTCAAGACGAACTGACTCATGACCTCGAACATCGGCACCTCAATATGCTGCCCCACGCCGGTGCGGCTCTTGTGAAGCAAGGCCGCCAAGATGGCAGGGGCAGCCGACAAACCCACCACCTTGTCGGCCAGGGTCAATGGGACGTACTGAGGATCGCCGTTTTGCATGCGACCTATCAAGGAGGGGACGGCGGAGATGCCCTGAATCAAATCGTCATAGGCCGGCCTGTCTTTGTAGGGCCCATCTTGTCCAAAGCCCACCAGGCAAACGTAGACGATAGACGGATTGACCGCCTTGATGTCTTCGTAGGTCAGCCCTAAACGCTGCATCGCAGCGGGGCGGACATTGCTGACAAAGACCTCTGACTCCGCGCAGAGCGCCAGCAGTGCGGTCCGCCCTTGCTCGCTCTTGGCATCGAGCACCACACTGCGCTTGTTGCGGTTGGTCTGCAGGTATAGCGAGCCCATTTTGGGGTTGCGCAGCGCGCCACCCAATCGCAGCAGGTCGCCCTCGGCGCTTTCGATCTTGATCACATCGGCGCCGTAATCGGCCAGGATCTGGGTCGCAAACGGGCCCATCAAGACCGAGGTCATGTCGACAATGCGAATGCCCTGCAAGGGGCCTGTGGCTTGTTGCATCAAGGAGTCAGCTTTGAAGACGGCTTGAGTTTCAGGCCGCGACCAGCAGCAATGCAGCTTCTGCCGACACAGTGCGGTCTTGGCCCAGCAAGATGGCGTAAGCTTCGCGCTCCCAGGCGCCGTCTGGCGGCGCCAGGGGGTCTATGGCTTCAACCCGCTGCTCAAGCACAAAGCGGCTGATCAACAACTTGCGTGGATCGCCTTGAGCCTGCAAGGACTCCCAGGCGAGCACCACAGCACTGGCGGCGTTGTAAAAAGCACTGGCTGCCTCGCGCGCCAGGTGCTCCATGGAGGCGGCTCCTGCGGCCACGCGGCAGACAAATTCAAAACTTCTGTCGCTCGCTTGGCGCAGGCGCTGCGCAAAAACCGGTGGCAGCTGCGGCAGTTGGTCGATCTTTTCAATCAGCAAGGCGTGCAAATCCTGGTGCGCACCTTCCTTGGAAGCCGCGCGGCGAACCACGTCGATCGCATTGATATTGCTGGTGCCTTCCCACAACACGCCGATGTGCGCGTCGCGCACCATGCGCGCGTTGACCCACTCCTCAATGTAGCCATTGCCACCACGGGTCTCCATGGCAGCCCGGGTGGCAGAAATGGCGTCACGGCAGGCACGAAACTTCACCAGGGGGGTGAGTATGCGGATCAGCTGCTGGGCCTTCTTTGAGCCCGCGCGTGACTGGTCCATGTAAGCCGCGGCGAGCATGGACATGGCCAGTGCCTGTTCTTGGGGCACCAGAATCTTCATGATCTGACGGCGCAACAGCGGATGCTCAATGATTTTGCTGCCAAAGGCGTTGCGATGGCGTGCCACCTGCATGGCTTCGTTGAAGCAGCGCCGCATCATGCCAGCCGCGCGCACCCCGTGCGACAGGCGAGACATGTTGACCTGCTCCATCATCTGCTTGATGCCCTCACCGGCTTGCCCAACCAGGTAGGCCTCAGCGCCTTCCAGCACCAATTCGCAAGACGCCAGCGACTTGGTGCCCAGCTTGTCCTTGAGCCGCACAATGCGGTAGCTGTTGCGAGAACCGTCGGGCAGGTAACGCGGCAAAGCAAACAGTCCAACGCCTTTGATGCCAGCAGGGGCACCCTCTGGACGCGCCAATATCAGGGCGATGTGCGCATCTGTGTGAGAGGCAAACCACTTGTCGCCATACAGACGCCAGACGCCGTTTTCATGGCGTGCCACAGTCTCCAGCGTGCCGACATCCGAGCCGCCCGCACGCTCTGTCATGAATTGCGTGCCTTTCCACAAGTCCTTGAGCTTGGGCTCCATCATTTTGGGCAGCAAATAGGCCTTCAACTCTTCGCTGGCATAGGCCCGCAGAATGTGGATGGTCGCATCGGTGATGCTCAAGGGGCACATCATGCCGAACTCGGACTGGCTGAACAGGTACTGAAAAGCGTATTTGGCAGACTGCGGCGCAGGCGCACCCCAGCCCAAGGCATCGCTTTGATGACACATCGAGTGCATCTGAAAGTCTTCAAAGCCAATTTTCTCCATCTCGTGGTAGGCCGGGTGGTACACCAGACGTGCGATGTCACGCCCGAAGCGGTCCCGCTGTTCCAGTTGCGGTGGATTGCGGTCGGTGATGCGTGCCAAATGATCCAACTGGTCACCGGCGACGCCGCCCAGCTGTCGGATGTAGGGCTCAAAATGGGCAAACACCTTGGCATCCATGTTCACCGCCAAAGAGGCCCGCAAACTGGGGTCGATGTCATAGAAATTCAGGCCCGCACAATCTGGCGCGATGTGACCGTGGTCCGCCCGTGCGGCGTCGGTGTCGGCCTTGCGCTGGGGCGTGGACTCGAAATGCAATTGCGTAGAGAGGTTTGACATGGTTTTTTTTGAATCGGCTGTACGTGTCACTGCTTTTCCATCTTGGCGGCCTCGACCACCTGCGCCCAGCGCTTGGTGTCGGCATCCGCAAAGGCCGCCAATTGCTCTGGGGTGGTGGGGAAAGGGGTGGCGCCGGTGGCAGACATATAGCTTGCGGTTGCCTGATCTTTCAAAATGCCAGTGAGCAAGGCATTGAGTTTTTGCACCGCCGCTGGGGGCGTCTTTTGGGGCACGAAGGCTGCAATCCAGGCGGTCAATTCAAACCCAGGCATGCCGCTTTCGGCCAGCGTCGGTATGCCGGGCATGATGGAAGCGCGGGCGGCGCTGGTCACGGCCAACACGCGCAAGTCACCTTTTTGCACCATGGCTGCAGCCGCCACCGGATCGACGAAAAGAGAATCGACATGGCCGCCCAGCAAGTCGGTGAGGGCCGCGGGCGAGCCGCGGTAAGGCACGTGGGTCATCTGCAGCTTTTCCCGCTCCTTGAACAACTCTCCTGCACCGCGACCGGTTTGACTGCCACTGCCAAAAGTCAGCGGCTTGCTGGACCGTGTCTTGGCCAATGCAATGAATTCGCTCACTGTTTTGGCCGGAAAGTCTGAGCGCACCGTGAGCATGATGGGGATGGTTGCAATGCCGGTTACTGGCGCGAAGTCGGCCTTGGGGTCGAAAGGCAGCGACTTGAACAGGTTCACGTTGGCTGCATGCGTGGAATTGGTCGTCACAAACACCGTGTACCCATCCGCATCGGACCTGAGCACGTGCATGGCGGCAATGTTGCCGTCGGCGCCAGGCTTGTTGTCAACGATCACAGGCACATTGGCGAGGCGGCTGAGCTCGGTCGCGATGCGGCGAGCGGTTCCGTCGGTGGCGCTGCCCGCCGGGAAAGGCACGACCAGCGTGATGCGTTTGGAAGGGAAGTCCTGCGCATGGGTGAGCGCGGAGCACAGCAGAAAAAAGGCGGCTACAAGGTAGCTGATCAAGGCACGTGGTCTCATGGTTTGTCTCCAGTGTTCTTGGGGCGAAGGCTTTTTTGTTTGATTATTTGAAGGCCAGGATTAAAAGTAAAATTAATTGTTCGAATTCTGTTATTAGCAAATAGTCAGTTCATGATCGACATATCGACACGCGCCTTGCGGGCCATGATTGCGCTCGGTGAGCTGGGAAATTTTTCGCTGGCAGCCGAGCGTTGCCACGTGACCCAGTCTGCCTTGAGTCAACTGGTGCGCAAATTGGAGGGCGACGTCGGCCTGCAGCTGGTGGACCGCGACCGGCGCCATGCCAAACTCACCGCCGAGGGTCAGCGCTTCGTGGCGACCGCCAGGCGGGTGATGCAAGAGCTCGGAGAAATTGAGCTGGATTTGAAAGAGCATGCGACAGCGCGCAAAGGTCGCATCTCATTTGCCGCCCTGGCTTCATTGGCGGCGCACTGGCTCCCGCAAGTGGTGGCCGAATACAAGCGCAAATTCCCCGATATCGAACTGAGCATGTTTGACGTCTCGCCTCCTGAGGCCCTGGAACTCATTCGCTCACGGCAAGCGGATTTCGGGGTCACCGCGGAAGGGCCGGGGCGCACCGGGGTGCAGTCCCGTTTGCTGTTCAACGAAGGCTTTATGGTGGTTTGCCACAAAAGCCATCCCTTGGCTGCAGCGCGCCGTCTCAGCCTGGCCGATTTGAACGGGCATACGTATATCCGTTTCGCCCGGTCTGGCAGTCTTGCGCAGTACCTGGAGACCTCTTTGCGTTCGGCCCATTTGGTCGACAGCGGCATGGAAGTGAACCAACTCCCCACCGTGGCGGGGCTGGTGGGCAGCAACCTGGGGATCAGCGTGGTGCCAGAGCTCACCGTCCCCTACTTTGACCAGAACGCTGTGGCCACCATCCCTTTGCTTGCGCCCAATCTGCAGCGCCCGATCTACTTGGTCCATGCATCCGGCAAGCAACTGTCTAAACCTGCAGAAATGTTTATTCAACTCATGCAAGCCACGGCCCTGAAGTCCTGGCATCGCCAATTCAAGTGAAGCCCACATGCATTGCCCATCAGCCAGTAGCGCCCACGCTTGGCGTTGGCCGCCTGGCCGCCATTGCAACTGCGCAACTGCGCAACTGCTGGCCAGACCATGTCACTTTTTGGACTGATGCCAACCCAGGTTTGGCCTTGAAACTGATCTAATGATTCCCATGATGACCCACTCCAACCACAACGATCCGGTTCTTTTTGAAGTGCGCGGCCATGTGGCCCTGCTCACCCTGAATCGGCCCGAGACGCGCAACGCGCTGAGCGGCGAAGCCATGTTTGCGGCCTTTGAAAACTTGTTTGAAAAGCTCAATCAGGACCAAAGCATTCGCGCGGCCATTCTCACTGGCGCCGGCTCGGTGTTTTGCTCGGGCGGCAATGTGGCCGAGATGCGCGATCGAGCCGGCATGTTTGCGGGCTCGCCCGAAGACATTGCACAAAATTACCGCCAAGGCATACAACGCATCCCTAGGGCTTTCCAAAAGCTGCAGGTGCCCATCATTGCGGCCATCAATGGGCCGGCCATAGGCGCTGGCAATGACCTGGCCTGCATGTGCGACATCCGCATCGCCTCTCGCACGGCCCGGTTTGCAGAAAGCTTTGTCAAAGTGGGCATCGTGCCGGGCGATGGGGGCTGCTGGTTCCTGCCGCGCTTGGTGGGATTCTCACGGGCCGCCGAAATGGCCTTGACGGGCGAAACCATAGATGCCGATGAGGCCTTGCGCATAGGCCTGGTGTCCAAGCTGGTTGAACCCGAGCAGTTGCTTGCCGAGGCCATCGCCCTGGCACTGCGGATTGCCGCCAACCCGCCGCAAGTGCTGCGCTGGACCAAGCAGTTGCTGCTGCAAGCGCGCACTGCCACGCTGGACGAGGCACTTGACAGCGCTGGTCTATGGCAGGGCCAGGCCCATCACACGGCTGACCATGCTGAGGCAGTGGCGGCATTTTTTGACAAGCGTCCACCCGTTTTCAAGGGCAGCTGATCCGGACCGCCGCGCACTGAACCCATGAGCCTGGCGCGCACCTGAAAAAATACAGCGCTTGGCGGTCTGCTTTCAACGCCACTGACACCGTGTTGCCCAACCCGCAGGGTGGCGGGCCTCGCGATGTTGAGCGTGTGCTTGATCGGTTGCAGCCCGCCTGCCCTCAGCCTCGTCCCGCCACCAGCCCCCCATCCAGGCAAAGCGTGCTGCCTGTGGTGAAGCTGGCATCGTCGCTGCTGATGAAGGCGATCATGGCGGCCACCTCGGCGGCTGTGCCGTAGCGGCGCATGGGCACGGCTTGGGCGCTGCGGGCTTGCACCTCGCTGAGCTCGCCTCGGCCTGCATCAATGGCGTTGATCATGCGGGTGGCCACCGGCCCAGGGTTGACGGCATTGACCCGAATGCCAGCGGGGGCGCCTTCGATGGCGGCCGATTTCACCAGGCCCAAGACGGCATGTTTGCTGGCCGAGTAGGGGGCCAGCAGGCGTGCGCCTTGCAGGCCCGCCGTTGAGGAGGTGACGGTGATGGCGCCGCTGCCTTGCGCGCGCATGAGGCGCATCAGGCCAGCCATCCAAATGAACACACCGCGCACATTGACGGCCATGACGCGGTCAAAGGCAGTGAGGGTTTGCTCTTCAATCAGAGCAATCATGCCTTCGGTGCCGGCGTTGAGCACGCCCACGTCGATGCGGGTGTGGTGCCTGGCCAGCTCGTCAAAGACACGGGTGGCGGCGCCTTCATCGGCCACGTCGGCCGCATAGACGCTGACGCCTGAGCCCAGCGCTTGGGCCTGGGCCTGCAGCAGTGCAGCGTCCAGATCGACCAGCACCAGCTGGGCGCCTTCAGCGTGGAATCGGCGGGCAGTTTCCAGGCCAATGCCGCCCGTCGATCCGGTGATCAAGACGGTTTTGCCAGCAAAGCGTTGCATGGGCGTCAAACCAACACCATGCGGCCCACGGCGCGGCCTTCGTTGAGGGCCATCAAGGCGTCATTGGCCTGGTCTTTGGGCATGCGGGTGATGGGCAGGGATTTGAGTTTGCCGGCCTTGGCCAGGGCGGTGACATCGCGCAGGTCTTGCGGGTTGCCGGTCATGCTGCCCATGACCGATCGGGGCCTGAAAATCATGCCGGCCAGCGACAAGACCAACTCGCCGCCGCCCACCCCCACCAACACCAAGCGGCCGTCTTTGGCCAGGATTTCCAGCCCGGTGGCCGCGGTGGAGGAGATGTTGACAAAGTCCATCGCGGCCTGGACTGGGCCACCCGTGACGGCGTGAATGGCTTGCACCAGTTCAGGGGCGCTGCCGTCCACCACATCGGTGGCACCCATGTCCAGGGCCGCCTGGCGTTTGTCGGCGCTGATGTCGACCGAGACAATGCGCTTGTGGCCCAGGGCCAGCAGCATGCCTATGGCGGCCAGCCCCAGCCCGCCTGCGCCTATCAAGACCACGGGCGTATCAGGCGACATGGGCAAGAGCTTGCGAATGGCCGAATACACGGTGATGCCCGAGCAGGCCAAGGTGGCGGCAAAAGCTGGGTCCACGTCGCCGAAATCCACCAAAAAGCGGGGGTGTGGCACCTTGACCTCGTTGCCATAGCCGCCGTCTTGGCGCACGCCCAAGGCGCAGATGGAATTGCACAGGTTGTCTTGACCGGCCAGGCACACCTCGCAATGACCGCAGCCCAGCCAGGGGAAGACGATGCGCTCGTCGCCCACCTTGACGCCCTGGGCGTCGGGGCCCACGCGAACGACGCGGCCCACAATTTCATGGCCAGGCGCCCGGGGCAGGGTCACGCCGCGGTCGGCCAGCATCATTTTTTTGCCGCCACCCATGTTGTAGTAGCCGTGCCAGAGGTGCAGGTCGGAGTGGCACACGCCCGCGTGCGTGACCTGCAGCACCACCTCGGTGCCTTGGGGGTGCAGGGGCGCTTGCTCAATGGCTTGCAGGGGTTCATTGTTGGCGACGATGGCCCAGGCACTCATGCTCAGTCTCCTTGGTGGTTAGCAGGGCCGGGCGGCCCCTGGTGTGAAATAGTCCATATGATATGCTAGCGAACAAATAAAACAATCCCCGGAGATGCCATGAACCCCACCCCCTTGGCAGGGCTGAAAGTGCTGGACATGTCCAAGGTGCTGGCCGGCCCCTTGTGCGCCCAGTACCTGGGTGACATGGGCGCCGATGTGATCAAGCTCGAGCCCTTGAAGGGCGGCGACGACACCCGCCAATGGCCGCCGCTGCGCAAGCACGAGGAGGCCGCGCCCACCGGGGCGATTTTCCTGAGCGCCAACCGCAACAAGCGCAGCATTGCGGTGGACCTGCGCAGCCCCGAGGGGTTGGAAGTGATCGAGCGCCTGGTGCGCGAGGTCGACGTGGTGATTGAAAGCTACGGCCCTGGCGTGGCCGACCGCCTGGGCGTGGGCCCCAAGCGCCTGGCTCAATTGAACCCGCGCGCCGTGTGCTGCAGCATCAGCGGCTTTGGCACCGTGGGCCCCATGAAAGACGGCAAAGGCTACGACGTGATCTTGCAGGCCTTTTGCGGCATGCTGTCCATCACCGGGGAGCGGGCCGGGCCGGCCGTGCGCAGCCCGTTCTCACCGGTGGACCAGGCCACCGGCTTGCACGCGCTCATAGGCATTCAGGCCGCGCTCTTGGAGCGCGCGCGCACGGGCTTGGGCGGCCGGGTGGAGGTGTCGCTGTTCGACACCGCCACTGGCTTTTTGGGCTACTTTTTGCAGAACTTTTGGGAGCGCGGCACCGAGCCTGAGCGCCCAGGTTCAGGCCATGAATCGCTGTGCCCTTATGAGGCCTTTCAAACCCAGGACGCGCCACTGATTTTGGGCGTTGCCAACGAAGTCTTGTGGCAGGCCTTTTGCGAGGTGGCGGGCCTGCAAGACATGGTCGATGACCCGCGCTTTCGCACCAACCCCGACCGGGTGGCGCACCGGGAAGAAACCGTGGCCCGGGTCAGGGCGGTCATGCTCACGCGCACGCGGGACGAGTGGACAGCGCTGCTTGCCGAGCGTGGCATTCCGTGCTCACCGCTGCACACCTTGGGCGAGTTGTCGGCGCACCCGCACACCCAGGCCAGCGGCATGATCTATGAATACGAGCATCCCCAGCTGGGGGCTTTTCGGTCGGTGGCGCAACCGGTGCGCTTCAATGGCGAGCGCACCGCTTTGCGCCAGCCGCCGCCCATGTTGGGCCAGCACACCGCCGAGGTGCTGGGCCAACTCGGTTTTGACGCGGCGCAGATCGAGGCCATGGCCCAGGCCGGGGCCGTCAAATTGGGCTGAAGATCAAGGCAGCCCCGCAGGCGCCCTCAAGCGCTCAGTAAGACTTGGGCAGGCCCAGCGCCTTTTCGGCGATGTTGCACAAAATGAGTTGCGGCGAGATAGGCGCAATGCGCGGGAGCATGGACTCGCGAAAGTAGCGCTCGACGTGGTATTCCTTGGCATAGCCAAAGCCGCCGTGGGTGAGCACGGCGGTTTCGCAGGCGCTGAACCCAGCCTCGGCACACAAGTACTTGGCCGCATTGGACTCGGGACCGCAAGGCAGGCCCTGGTCATACAGCCAGGCGGCGCGCTGGTACATCAGGCGCCCAGCCTGCAACTCCACCCAGCGCTGCGCCAGCGGATGCTGCACGCCTTGGTTCATGCCTATGGGGCGGTCGAACACCACGCGCTCGCCGGCGTAGCGGGTCGCACGCCGCAGAGCGGCTTCGCCCAGGCCCACGGCTTCGGCGGCCAGCAGCACGCGCTCGGGGTTGAGGCCATGCAAGATGTACTCGAAGCCTCGGCCTTCTTCGCCGATGCGGTCTTCCACCGGGATCTCCAGGCCGTCAATGAACAGCTCGTTGGAGTCCACCGCCTTGCGGCCCATTTTTTCGATCTCGCGCACCTGCACCTTGCTGCGGTTCAAGTCGGTGTAGAACAGGCTCAGGCCGTGCTTGGGGTTCTTCACGTCTTCCAGGCGGGTGGTGCGGGCCAGCAGCAAGATTTTGTGCGCCACCTGGGCGGTGGAAATCCAGATTTTTTGGCCCTTGACCACGTAGTGATCGCCCCGGCGTTCGGCAAAGGTTTTGAGCTTGAGCGTGTTCAAGCCGGTGTTGGGCTCGGTCACGCCAAAGCAGGCCTGCACCTCGCCGCGGATGATGGGGGGCAACCAGCGCTGCTTTTGCGCCTCCGAGCCATACACCACCACCGGGTGCAGGCCGAACACATTCATGTGGATGGCCGAGGCCCCAGACAGGCCCGCGCCCGATGCGGAGACCGCCTCCATCATGATGCAGGCCTCCAAAATGCCCAAGCCCGCGCCACCATAGGCCTGCGGCATGGCGATGCCCAGCCAGCCAGCGCTGGCCATGGCGCGGTAAAAGTCCATGGGAAAGCCGCCATGGAGGTCTTTTTCAAGCCAGTAGTCGTCGGGGAAGTCCTTGCACACGTCACCGACCGCTGTGCGTATGGCGGTTTGGTCGTCGGTCTCAGCAAAATTCATGAGCAGGGGTCCAGAAGGAAAATAAACGTCACGCCACCTCAGGCACCGTGGTCAATTCAAAGCCGGTGTAGCCATTGCGCGCAATCTCGGCGCAGGTGCGGCGAAACACCCCCACACCCCCCATGTAGGGCATGAACACGCGGGGCTTGCCGGGGATGTTGGCGCCCACATACCAAGAAGCCGTGTGCGGCAGCAAGGACGCGTTGGCCAAGGCGTCGACCTGTCGACCCCAGTCTTGCTGGGCATGGGCGGTGGCCTCCATGCGGTTGATGCCCTTGGCCCTGAGATGGGCCATGCAATCGGAGATCCATTCAACGTGCTGTTCAATCGACACCACCACGTTGCTCAGCACCGAGGGGCTGCCCGGGCCAGTGATCATGAACAAGTTGGGAATGCCGGCGGTCATCAGGCCCAGGTAGGCGCGCGGGCCCTCGGCCCAGGCGCTTTTGAGGTCGCTGCCGCCTTTGACGCGCATGTTCACCGACAGCAGCGCGCCGGTGATGGCGTCAAAGCCGGTGGCAAACACAAGGATGTCCAGGTCATGGTGCGCCTGTGGGGTGCGCAGACCGGTGGCGGTGATGGCCTCGATCGGATCGGCCTTGATGTCCACCAAGGACACGTTGCTGCGGTTGTAAGTCTCAAAGTAGCCGGTATCGGCGCACAAGCGCTTGGTGCCTATGGGGTAGCTGGGGGTGAGCTTGGCGCGCAGGGCGGCATCGTTGACGGGCGCGAGCATGCGCTGGACCACAAACGCGCGGGCCTTGTCGTTGGCCTCGGTTTTGAGCAGCACATCGTTGAACGACCGGGTAAAGCCAACGCCGCCAAAATCCCAGCGGGCCTGAAATGCTTGCTCCACCTCTTGCGGGTCGGTTTGCAGCACGCCGCGGGTGGGCACGTTAAAGCCGGCCACGCCAGACGGGCTGTGGCGCGCCTGCTCGCGCAAGGCGGGGTAGCGCTGCTTGACCGCTTGCTCGGCCTCGGCTGTCAGCGGGCCGTTGCGCAGCGGAATGCTGTAGTTCGCGGTGCGCTGAAACACCGTCAAATGCGCTGCCAGCTTGGCCACGATGGGAATGGCCTGGATGGCGGTGGAGCCTGTGCCTATGATGCCCACCCGCTTGCCCGTGAAGTCC
>CANHKH010000032.1 GCA_947460165.1 Comamonadaceae bacterium | reverse complement strand
CTTTTCTGATCAGCGACTACGCCGCACTCGATGCCATCACCTCTGGCGAGGTGGGCAAAGAGATGTTTGCCATCTTGGACCGCTCTGGCGTGGTGCCCTTGGCCTGGGGTGAAAACGGCTTTCGGGAGCTGACCAATTCCAAGCGCGAGGTGCGCACCCCCGCCGACCTCAAGGGCTTGAAAGTTCGCGTGGTGGGCTCGCCCCTCTTTATCGACATGTTCACCGCCTTGGGCGCCAACCCCGTGCAAATGAGCTGGGCCGATGCGCAGCCGGCCTTGTCATCGGGCGCGATTGACGGTCAAGAAAACCCCGTGTCCATCTTCACCGCTGCCAAGTTGCACACCGTGGGCCAGAAAAACGTGACCATGTGGGGCTACATGATCGACCCCCTGGTGTTTGTGGCCAACAAAGAAATCTGGAACAGCTGGACCCCGCAAGACCGTGAAATCGTGCGCCAGGCCGCCGTGGATGCAGGCAAACAAGAAATTGGCTTGGCCCGCGCTGGTTTGGTGGAAGCCGGTCGCCCCTTGCTCAAAGAAATCGAGGGCCTGGGCGTGAAAGTCACGCTGCTCACGCCTGCCGAGCGCGCCCAGTTTGTGGCCGCCACCCGTGGCGTGGCCGCCAAGTGGAAAACGCAAATTGGCGCGCCTTTGGTCGACAAGGCTGAAAAAGCCGTGGCTGCCAAGTAAACCGTTCAGCCTTTGAGGCAGACCCTCCCCGCCGGCTGGCTCTTTGGAGTTGGCGGCGGGGATTTTTTTTGGGTGCGGTGTGGCTTTGAATGCTGACATCGGGATCACCCTGACCTTCAGCTTCCACACAAATTTGTATGATGACCTGACCAATTTATAAAAAAGAGACATCTTATGCGCCGCAAAAATTTCACTGCGTTTGTCTTGACCTGGCTCGCCCTTGCAGTTTTTTCAAGCAGCGCAGCGTTTGCACAATCTTGGCCCACGCGACCCATCAAGCTGGTCGTGCCTTTCCCACCGGGTGGACTGATTGACAACATGGCGCGACTGGTGGCCCCCAGGTTGGCCTTGGAGTTGGGGCAATCCATAGTGATTGACAACAAGCCTGGGGCAGGTGGCAACTTGGGCGCTGCCGAGGCAGCCCGGTCTGCTGCCGATGGTTACACCCTGCTGATGGCCTCGCCGCCGCTGACCATCAGCCCTGCGCTCTACAGCAAGTTGCCTTACAAGCCTGAGCAGATCGTTCCGGTGGCATTGCTGGGTCGGGTGCCCAACGTGCTGATGGTCAGCCCAGATTCCGGTATTCAAAGCCTGGAGCAACTCACCGCGTTGGCCAAGTCCAAACCCGGCCAACTGAACTATGCATCGAACGGGCAGGGCACTTCTTTGCACCTGAGCGCCGAGTTGTACAAAAGCCAGTCAGGTACTTTTGTCACGCACATTCCATACCGAGGCGCTGCCGCTGGGCTGACCGGGCTGATGGCTGGCGAGGTCCAGATGATGTTTGACAACCTGCCCTCAGCGCTGGGCTTGATCAATGGCGGCAAGCTCAAGGCTTTGGCGGTGACCACGCCGCAGCGCAGCAGCGCTTTGCCGCTTGTGCCCACCATGGAAGAAGCTGGCATGAAGGGCTATCAGGTTTTTTCATGGTTTGGATTGGCCGCTCCTGCAGGCTTGCCTGCGCCGGTGTTGCAAAAGCTAGAGCAAGCGCTTGAACGCGTGGCCAACCAGCCCGAGGTGAAGGCCGCCATGCTCAAAGCCGGGGCCGAGCCGGCATGGGCCAACGCCCTGGGCTTGGCTGCCTTTATGCAAGCTGACACGGCGCAATGGAAAAAAGTGGCTGAATTTGCCAAGATCACTTTGGATTGAAGAGCCCTTGGCGCTATGTTTCAGCAGCGAAGCCGTGGTGCGGTTCTGGCCCTTTCATTCCGGTGCCCAATGGCTTGGCAAGCTGGTCCGTCCCACCCGAGGTGAAACCCGTGAAGCACGATGAAAAGTTGTATTTTTAATTGTTGTACCGTGACCTGATGAGCGACTTTTTGCAAATGCCCGAGCGCCTGACCGACAAGCTCGCTGCGCTCTTGATGGAACGCATCGAGTCTGGCGACATTGCGCCCGATGAGAGACTGCCCACCGAGCAAAGCATGTCTGAGCAGTTCGGCGTCTCGCGCACCGTGGTGCGTGAGGCCGTCAGCCGTTTGAAGTCCATTGGTTTGTTGACGTCGCGCCAGGGCGCAGGGGTTTTTGTGGCGCCTCGCCACCAAGCCAGAGCGCTGGCCTTTGACCCCAAGGTGATGGGCTCCATGGCTGGCGTGCTGCAAGTCGTTGAGGTGCGCCGTGGTTTGGAGGCCGATGTCGCCGCGCTTGCCGCTTTGCGCATGACGCCCGACAAGGCACGTGTCATTGCGCAAGCCTTGGCCCATCTGGAGGCCTGCCCGCCTCAGGGCTCTGAGGGGGTAGAGGCCGATCTGGCTTTTCACCGCAGTATCGCCAGTGCCACCGACAACCCGCACTATGAACGCTTGCTGGGATTTTTAGAGCAATACCAACGCGAAGCCATGAAAGTGACGCGCACCAACGAGGCGCTTGACAAGGGCTACATGGTGGAAGTGCGTGTCGAGCACAGGGCCATCGCTGATGCAGTGTTGATGGGTGATGCTCAGGCTGCTCGCGAGGCTGCCACCCGCCACATGAACAACGCGGCGCGCCGATTGCACCATGCTGCCCCCAGCCTGCGTCACTCTTTTGAGGGGCTGCTGGACATGCCCACAAGGAATGTTTCAACATGAGCACACATGCTATGCGTCAGCTGGGCGTTGTCGGACTGGGTTCCATGGGCATGGGGGCAGCGCTGTCGAGTTTGCGCCAGGGCCTGGCCACTTGGGGGTGCGATCCACGCCCTGAGGCGCGTGCAGCCTTTGAGCAATCCGGGGGCCGCGTGACAAGCAGCGTGGCCGAATTGGCCCGCCATTGCGATGTGGTGCTGGTGCTGGTGCTCAACGCCGAGCAGACCGCTGATGTGTTGTTTGGCGACCAGGGTCTGGCTGCGACCTTGAAGCCAGGCAGTGTGGTGGTTTGTTCTGCCACGGTGGATCCCAGCTTGCCCCCCGTTTGGGAGGAGCGCTTGGCGCAAAGCGGTCACTGGTTGATTGATGGACCGGTGTCGGGCGGTGCAAAAAAAGCCGCTGCTGGGCAAATGACCATGATGGCCTCGGGTAAACCAGAGGCCTTCGCGGCCGCTGGCCAGGTGCTGGAGGCATTTGCGGGCAAGGTCTACCGACTCGGTGACAAGGCTGGGATTGGCTCCACGGTCAAAATGGTCAACCAGCATTTGGCAGGGGTGCACATTGCCGCTGCCTGCGAAGCCATGGCCCTGGGCATGCGCGCGGGCGCAGAGCCGCGCCAACTCTACGATGTCATCTGCAACTCCGCAGGCATGAGTTGGATGTTTGAAAACCGCGTGCCGCACATTTTGGATGGCGACTACACGCCTTTGTCGGCAGTGAACATTTTTGTCAAAGACTTGGGCATCGTGCTGGATGCTGCGCGACAACTCAAGTTCCCATTGCCCCTGGCCGCCGCAGCCCACCAGCTTTACTTGGCCACCGCCGCCATGGGGCTGGGGGACGAAGATGATTCTGCAGTCGTCAAGCTGTATGCCCAGATGGCCGGATTGAACCTGCCACAAGCGGTCAAAGGCATCGAATGATTCTGGGTGTGATTGCCGACGATTTCACGGGCGCCACCGACGTGGCAAGCATGCTGGTGCGCGCGGGCATGCACACTGTCCAAGTGATGGGTGTGCCCGCCGCAGGTTTGCCGCAAGCCGATGCGGTGGTGATTGCGCTGAAGTCCCGCACGGTGGAGCCTGCTGAGGCAGTGGCACACAGCCTGACAGCCTTGTCTGCCCTGCAGGCTGCGGGCGCGCGGCAAATTTACTTCAAGTACTGCTCCACCTTTGACTCCACGGCGCAGGGCAACATTGGCCCCGTCACTGACGCGTTGATGGCTGCCTTGGGCAGCGACTTCACGATTGCTTGCCCTGCATTTCCGGAAAACGGTCGCACGGTGTTTCGCGGGCACTTGTTTGTGGGTGATGCTTTGCTGAGCGATTCGGGCATGCGCCACCATCCCCTGACCCCCATGAACGACGCCAACCTGGTGCGCGTGCTGCAAGCTCAAACAAGGCAAGCCGTGGGCCTTTTGCGCCACGATGTGCTTGATCGAGGCCCTTCGGCTGCGCTGCAGAGCATGTCGCAATTGCGCGCAGAGGGTGTGAAGATTGCGGTGGCCGACGCCCTCAGCAACGACCACCTGCTGACCCTGGCCGAGGCGTGTGCGGACTTGCCTCTGGTCACTGCGGGCTCTGGGGTGGCTCTGGGCCTGCCGCCTGCCTACAGTCGGCGCGGCTGGTTCACGCCGCATGCCAATGCCGCCGAGTTGCAAGTCTTGCAAGGCCCAGTCGCCGTGGTTTCAGGCTCCTGCTCTGAAGCCACGCAAGCGCAAGTGGCGCATTGGTTGGCTGCTGGCCGCACTGCCTTGCGGGTGGATCCCCGTGCCTTGCACGAGGGTCGGCAAAGCCCAGCCACCGTGCTTGAGCAGGCCACAAGCGCGCTGGCTCACGGCCCTGTGCTGATTTACGCCACTGCCACCCATGAAAACGTGCACGATGTTCAGCAGGCCCTGGGTGTGCACCTTGCCGGCCATTTGGTAGAAAGTGCCCTGTCTTTCATGGCCAAGGGCCTGGTGCAGGCAGGCGTGCGCCGTTTGGTGGTTGCCGGGGGCGAGACCTCCGGCGCAGTGGCACAGGCCCTGGGCGTGCAGCAATTGCGCATTGGCGCTCCCATCTGCCCAGGTGTGCCTTGGACGCAGTCTGTGTTGCCAGGCAGCCGCGACAACGTGCAATTGGCACTCAAATCGGGTAACTTTGGCGGCGTAGATTTTTTTGCACAAGCCCTCAGGCAAGCCGGAGCAGACCTGTGAGTCAGCCCACTCCCCCCGCTCAAGATGCGGTCAGAGCCGCCATCGCTCGCGTGGGTGCCAGCCTTTTTCAGCGCGGCCTGGTGCACTCCACTGCGGGCAACATCAGCGTGCGCCTGGCTGCCGACCAAGGCGGTGGCTTTCTCATCACGCCCACCGATGCTTGTTTGGGCTTCCTCGACCCCGCCCAGCTGGCCTGGGTGGCTGACGACGGCACGGCGCTGGGCGGTGCCCGCGCCAGCAAAACCCTCACCCTCCACAGGCGCATTTACGCCAGCGTGCCTGAAGCGCGTTGCGTGCTGCACACCCACTCCACCCATTTGGTTGCACTGAGCATGCAAGGGGTTTGGAGCAGCAGCGACATCTTGCCGCCGCTGACCCCCTACCAGCTGATGAAAGTCGGTCATGTGCCACTGGTGTCCTACCACGTGCCGGGCGATGCCCGCGTGGCCGATGAAGTGGCCGCCTTGATTGCCAGCGCCGAGCGGCCGCTGCATGCGGTGATGTTGGAGCGCTTGGGCCCCACTGTCTGGCATGACAGCCCGAGCAGCGCCATGGCGCTGCTTGAAGAGTTAGAAGAAACTGCGCGCCTGTGGTTGTTGACTGACCGCAAGCCTGAGCCCTTGAAGGAATCGCAAATTGCCGATCTTCGAGCCCGACACCACACCCTTTGGTGAGCCTGAACTTTTTTCCATGCCCCGCTTTGCCGCCAACCTTTCGATGATGTACACCGAGGTGCCGTTTCTCGACCGCTTTGCCGCGGCCGCCCGCGACGGGTTTGATGCGGTGGAGTACCTTTTCCCCTACGAACACGCCCCAGGCGAGTTGGCCTCCCGCCTGAAACAGCACGGCCTCACGCAGGCGCTCTTTAACCTGCCCCCTGGCGACTGGTCAGCCGGTGAGCGCGGCATGGCCTGTCACCCTGGGCGCGAAGCCGAATTTGCCGCTGCGCTTGAACAGGCGCTCCCCTACATCCAAGCCACCGGGTGTCAGCGCGTGCATGCCATGGCGGGGCTGGTGCCACTCGGCAGCGATGCAGCCAGCCGCCACCGCACCTTTGTGTACAACCTGCGACTGGCCGCAGCTCGGCTGGCGCCACTCGGTGTCAGTGTGTTGATCGAGCCCATCAACACGCGCGACATGCCGGGCTATTTTTTGAACCTGCAACAACACGCCCACGATGTGCTGGCCGAGGTGGGTGCGCCCAACCTGAAGGTTCAGATGGACCTTTACCACTGCCAAATCATGGAAGGCGATCTGAGTCGGCGGCTGCAAAAACACTTTGCGGGCGTGGGCTACATTCAAATCGCTGGCGTGCCCGACCGCCACGAACCCGACCTGGGTGAGCTCAACCACGACCACCTTTTTGAGCTGCTGGACAGCCTGGGTTACACCGGATTTGTGGGTTGCGAATACCGACCCAAGGCCAGCACCAGCGACGGCCTGGGCTGGCTGCGCCCCTACCTTGCACCACGGAGCACACCCGCATGAATATTTTGATCACTGGCGGTGCTGGATTTCTAGGCCAGAGGCTCGCAAGCGCCTTGCTCAGCCAGGGCACGCTTCAGGGCCGAGCCATTGAGCAGCTGATGTTGGCTGACCTGGTGGCCCCCCACCACGCTGCTGTGCTGGCCGACGCGCGCGTGCGCTGGCACACCGGTGACCTGTTGGCGCAGCTTGACACGCTCATGGCCCAGCGCTGGGACGCCGTGTTTCACTTGGCGTCGGCCGTGTCAGGCGAATGTGAGGCCAACTTCGACCTGGGTCTGCACGCCAACCTTGACACCACGCGCCAGCTGCTTGACGCCTGCCGCGCGCAAACCCTGGCCGGCCACGCCCCAGCACTGTTCTTTTTTTCCAGCTCGGTGGCGGTGTTTGGCAGCGATACCGCCTTGCCCCTGCCCGCCGTGGTGCGAGACGACACCCTGCCCACGCCGCAGTCCAGCTACGGCATCCACAAGTTTGTGTGCGAACAGTTGGTGGCCGACTACACCCGCAAAGGCTTTATTGATGGCCGCTGCGCGCGCCTCATGACGGTTTCAGTGCGCCCTGGGCGCCCCAATGGCGCAGCTTCAGGCTTTCTGTCGGGTCTGTTCCGCGAGCCCTTGGCAGGCTTGCACAGCGCATGCCCCGTTGATCTGGACACCATGGTGGCCTTGTCATCGCCGGCCAACACCGTGGCTGGCATGGTGGCGGTGGCTCAAGCTGATCGCGCATCTTTCGGTGGGCGCACTGCCCTGAACCTGCCCGCGTTGACGGTGAGCGTGCGTGAGATGCTGGCAGCGCTTGAAGGCCTGGCCGGCCCCCAAGTGATGGACCTGATCACCCATCAAGCCGACCCCGCTGTGGCGGGCATCGTGTCGGCCTGGCCCTCGCGCTTTGAAAATGCCCGAGCCGTGCGCCTTGGTTTGAGCGCCGATGCCAGCTTTACTGGCGTGCTCAAGCAATATATTGAAGACCACCCTGACGCTGTCAGTCACCCACAAGCGCGCCAGCGACTGGGCCTGCCAGCGGCGCATTGATTTCCCCCGCTTCCCTTTCCTTCACCACAACGGAGACATCAGCCCATGAAAAAACTCATTCAACCCATTGCCTTGGCCGCCATCTTGGCTGCATCAGGAGTTGTTCAAGCCCAGGTCGTGCTCAAGCTCGGCTACGCCACTTCAGCCACGTCGCACTACGGTGTGGGCTCCACCGCGTTTTGCGACGAAATGGAAAAAGGCACACAAGGCCGATACAAGTGCCAGCAATTTCCCAACTCTGCTTTGGGGGGCGAACGCGAGCAAATTGAAGCCGTGCAACTGGGCACGCAAGACATCGTCAACACCTCGACGGGACCACTTGGCAACTTCGTGCCTGAGGTCAAAATTGTGGACATCCCCTTTTTGTTTCGCGACTACGACCACGCCCGCAAAGTGATGGATGGCCCCATTGGTCAAGACCTGCAAAAAAAGATGGAAGCCAAGGGACTGATCAATTTGGCATGGACGGAAAACGGCTTTCGCCACATGACCAACAGCAAGCGCCCCATCAACCAAGCCAGTGACGCCAGTGGTTTAAAAATGCGCACCATGGAAAACAAGGTGCACATGGACGGCTACAAGACTTTTGGCATTTTGCCCACGCCCATGGCTTTTCCTGAGTTGTTCACCGCGCTTCAGCAAGGCACCGTGGATGGACAGGAAAATCCAATCCCCGTGATCTTGGCCTCTAAATTTTCGCAAGTACAAAAGCACTTGTCGCTGACTGGCCATGTGTACTCGCCTGCCGCTTTGATCATCTCTCCTGCGGTGTGGAACAAGCTGTCTGCGGCGGACAAAGCCGTCTTCACGGCGGCGGCCAAAAAGGGCGCTGCCGCCCAGCGCAAGAAAGTCAACGATGACGAAAACACCGGCATCGCCCAGCTCAAAAGCGAAGGCATGCTGGTGGTCGAAAAAGTCAATGGCGAGAGCTTCCGCAAGGCCGTAGCACCTGCTTATGCAGCTTTTGCCAAAGAGATGGGTGCCGACAAAATTGCGGCCATTCAAGCGGTGAAGTAATTTGTACCTTGTTGGGCCGGCACAGCCGGCCCTTTGGTTGGGGGGCTGCTCTGCTTTCAAGCTGAGCAGGCCCACCATTTATTTGCATGGCCGTTGACCTGGTGTTTGAGCCCATGAAACTTTTATTGCTTGCGATGGATCGACACATCACCGCTTGGTGCCTGTCGGTGGCTTGCCTCATTTTGGTCGTGATCTCTTGTTTGGGCATGTGGCAGGTCATCACCCGCTTCATCTTTTCTCAGCCCTCGGTGTGGACTGAGGAGGTCATGCGTCGGTTGCTGATTTGGATGGTCATGCTCGGTACCGTGGTGGCGCTGCGACAAGGCGCGCTGGTTTCGGTAGACCTCATGCTGCGCACCTCACGTGGCGCGTGGCGCTCTGTGGTGCGCTGGGTGGTCACCTTTGCAAACCTGGGATTTTTTTCGGTGGTGCTTTGGTTTGGCGTGGACTTGGTTTGGCGCGTTCGCTTCCAAACTTTTGCCAGTTTGGATTTGTCCATGTCTTGGGCCTATGCCGCCATCCCTGTGGGCGCTCTGCTGGGCTTGCTGGCGAGCCTGGCTCACCATGCTGACCCGCACTATGACGAACTCACCACCGGGTTGTGATGTGTTCGTTTTCATGACCTTGACCAATCTCACCTCAGCTGCTGAAAGTCTCCTATGTCCATGACCCTGCTCATCACCATGCTGGTGTGCTTTGCTTTTAGCATTTCCATTGCCGTGTCAATTGGCGGCTCAGCCATCTTGGGACTGGCTTTTTTTGACAACAGCAAGCTGATCTTGGTGCCCAAGGAAATGTTCTCGGCCATCGACAAGTTTCCGCTGGCCGCCATTCCCTTTTTCATACTCGCTGGCAACCTGATGGAGACAGGTGGCATATCTCGCCGTCTGGTGAATTTTGCCAAGTCATTGGTCGGTGGTGTACAGGGCGGTTTGCCCATGACCTGTGTGCTCACTTGCATGATTTTTGCGGCCGTCTCAGGCTCTTCGGTGGCCACCACCTTTGCCATTGGCTCCATCCTCATCCCAGCGCTGGTCAAGCATGGCTACCCAGTGGGTTATGCCGCAGCGGTACAGGCCACCTCTGCCGAGCTTGGCGTGATCATTCCGCCTTCCATTCCCATGATTTTGCTGGGTGTGGCTGCTGAAATTTCCATTGGCGAGTTGTTCATTGCCGGTGTGGTGCCTGGCCTCTTGATTGGCTGCGCATTGATGCTGTTTGTGCACCTGTGGTGCCGCTTCAAGGGTTTGGGCAAGAACGACGGTGACGACCGCTTGAGCGTGGGTGCGGCCACCAAAGACGCAGGCTGGGCATTGCTCATGCCGGTGGTGATACTGGGCGGTATTTACGGCGGCATCTTCACGCCCACTGAAGCGTCGGTGGTGGCCGTCTTTTATGCGTTGGTGGTGGGCTTGGTCGTGCACCGCGAGCTTCAATTCAAAGACCTGGTGCGGGTGCTGCGCAAGTCGGTCATCTCCAGCGCTGTGATCATGTTCATCATCGCCAACGCTGGGCTTTTCGCCTTTTTAATCACGCGGGCCGGCATCCCAGACCTGATTGGGACATGGCTGACCAGTGTCTTGGATTCTCCAGCTTGGTTTCTTTTGGGCGTGAATGCCGCCCTTTTTGTGATTGGCATGTTCATCGAAACATCGGCCGCCATCATTGTGCTGGCGCCCATCTTGGTGCCGGTGGCTGTGCACTTTGGCATTGACCCCGTTCACTTTGGCATCATCATGGTGGTCAACTTGGCTTTGGGCATGATCACTCCGCCCTTTGGGGTCAATCTTTTTGCCGCTTGTACGGTGGCCAAAATATCACTCGACCGCATCATCGGCCACCTGCTGCCTTTTGTGCTGGTCGTCATTGCGTGCTTGATGCTGATCACTTACCTGCCGCCCATCACTTTGGCCCTGCGCGATGCGGTGTATCCCAAAACGCCCGTGCTTCAACCTGGACCTGTGCCCAGCATCGGTCCGCAGTGAGAAAAGGGTCTGTGACCCTGCTGGTGGTGTACGGCCAGCGCTTGACCATTGTTTGAGCAGGTCTGCCCTGCACCTTCCCCTGTGTTTTTACCTTTACCGGAGTTCACCTTCATGCGAGTCAAAGATCTTTCCATCATCGTGACTGGGGCTGGCAGCGGCATAGGCGAAGGCATTGCCCGGCGCATGGCGCAAGAGGGCGCGCAAGTCATCGTCAACGACATTGACCAGGCCAAAGGCGAGCGGGTGGCCTCGGCCATCGTTGCCGCAGGCGGGCGGGCTTCTTTTTTTGGCGCAGACGTCACGCAATCGGCCGACATGAAGGCTTTGGTGAAAGCGGCAGTCGAGCGCCACGGCAAGCTCAATGCCATGGTCAACAACGCCGGCTGGACCCACCGCAACCAGCCCGCTTTGGAGGTGAGTGAAGACGAGTTTGACCGCGTCTACGCCGTCAACGTGAAAAGCATTTACCTGGCCACCATTCATGCGGTGCCTGAATTTCGCCGGCAAGGCGGCGGCAGCTTCATCAACATTGCGTCCACGGCCGGGGTTCGCCCCCGCCCGGGGCTCACTTGGTACAACGGCTCCAAAGGCGCGGTCATCACCACCAGCAAGTCCCTGGCCGCCGAGCTCGGGCCAGACAACATCCGTGTGAACTGCATCAACCCGGTGATGAACCCCACCACAGGCCTGGGCGTGTCCTTTGCCGGCGGCGAGTTGACCGAAGAGCGGCTGCAAAAGTTCCGATCCACCATCCCCCTGGGCCGCTTTTCCACTGCGCTGGATGTGGCCAATGCGGCGCTGTTTCTGGCCAGCGAGGAGGCCGCCTTCATCTCGGGGGTGTGCATGGAGGTCGATGGCGCGCGCTGTGTGTGAGGCAGGTGGGGACAGCAGACTGTGCGACATTGATGAACTGCACAGCCTGGCGTTTTCCACTTCAGTTTCCCGGGCGCTGGGAGCTGTTTTTCAGTCCAAAAAAGAGGTTGGTAATTTGATTTTCAAATCAAAAAAGGAATAACCCATGGCAGAAATCACCCGCCGCCGCACTGGCGAGCTGTTGCGCGAACTTTTCAGCATCTTGATGGCTGCGCCTGCGGGCATGCAAGCGCGTGCCGCTTTGCAGGCTTTGGCCGAGCGTGTGACGCTCACAACCTACGAAAGCGACACTTACGAATCAGGTGGGCGGCGTTTTGACAAGATCGTCCGCTTTGCCACGGTCGATTGCGTGAAGGCCGGGTGGCTGGAGAAAAACAAAGGCATTTGGACCATCACAGAAGAGGGCCGCGCAGTCCACGCCGAGTTGAAAGACCCCGAGGCGTTTTACCGCCGCGCTGTGAAGCATTACAACGAATGGCGCGCGGCTCAGCCCGATGCGGAACCGGCGCCAGTGGCTGTTGGCTTGGGTGACGCAGTGACCGCCGACACGGTCGACCCCGCAGATGCGGACAGCCCCTCCAAGGCGGTGAGCATCACGTTTGAAACGGCTGAAGAGCAAGCCTGGGACGAGATTTCGCATTACCTGCGCAACATGCCACCTTATGACTTTCAAGACCTGGTGGCCGATCTGCTGCGGTCCATGGGTTATTACGTGAGCTGGGTGTCACCGCCAGGCAAAGACGGTGGCATAGACATCTTGGCTCAACCCGATGCACTGGGCACGCGACCACCGCGTATCAAGGTACAGGTCAAGCGCCAACAGGTGGCTGTCACCGTAGACGGCCTGCGGTCTTTCATGGCGCTGCTGGGCGATTCTGAGGTGGGCCTTTTCGTGTGCACGGGTGGATTCACCAAAGACGCCGCTCACGAAGCGCGCACACAAGAAAAAAGGCGTGTCACCCTCATTGGCCTGGAGACACTGTTTGACCTGTGGGTGGAGCATTACGGCAAGCTCACCGACCAAGCACGTCGACGTTTGCCGCTGCGGCCAATTCAGTTTTTGTCTCCGGGCGGTTGATGGGTTGGTTGTGACTGGTTGGCCGCCTGTTTACGGTGCTTCTCTCGGCACAGGGCTCATCACTTAAAGTGCGCGGCCATGGCCTGAGCTTTCTTCTTGAGTTGAAGGTGTCCAACTGTTGCAGTAAGCAGTCACAGTCAGTCTTTACCGCCCCAGCCTTGTGCAGCTGCAGCGTTGATTTCCTCAAGGCTTGCCACTTTGTGGATTCGACCCGCGAGCAGACCGACGAAGTCGGCCATCGATCTGGTTTGCCTGGCCGCTTGGAGCATGCCCCGTCCATCGGGCAGCAAGTCCAGCTCAATCTTTTCACCAGGCCTGATGCCCAAGTGTTGCAACACTTCTTTTTTCAAAGTCACTCGTCCCCGCGCGGTCACAGTCAATTGAGCCATGGTGTTCAAGAAGTTTGGATGATCCGTACATATTGACTTAAAAAACACTATTGATGTATTTTTTGTTTCCGCGTGTGCTGAAAACGTCACGCCAACGAGCTGGAGCGGGCGCAGCGCGCTTGAGGCTTTTCCTTTTGCTGATGCAGGCTTGAGCTGCGCTAGCCATGGCTTGAACCCCGAGGCGCTTGTCTTCAGCACAGGATGGATACACTGAGTTTGATGCACCCGCTCATTCAAACCCACCGAGAAGAACTGCTGGCTTTGGCGCACAGGCGCGGTGTCACGGGTGTTCGCGTCTTTGGCTCCATGAGCCGCGGCGATGACAGACAAGGCAGTGATCTGGATTTATTGGTGACATTGGCACCGGGGACCAGCGCGCTGGCTTTGGGAGGGTTGTTGATGGATGCTCAGGATTTGCTGGGTTGCCGCGTGGATGTGGTGACCGAAGCCGGCTTGCACCCAGTGATGCGCGAGCGTGTATTGGCTGGCGCCGTACCGTTGTAGCACTGTGAGCCCAGGCACATAGGCGGTCCGGGTCTTGTGACTCAAGGCCTGTCAAAGTTCAGCTGAATTTCCCCAAGTAAAAAAGTAGACGCTCCCTCCCAGTCATCCGGCACGCTCCGTGTTTGGCAACGATCCTAGGTTGGTGCGCCTGTTGTTTCGTGAAACTGGGTCTTTTTCTCTTTCAAAGCGCTGGTTCAGCCCGCCAAGTAACATTCACATAATTCTAACTTGCCTCAAAAGGACGATTTTTCGTGAACGCTGAACCCGACCTGTACCCCGAGATCCGTGACGCCGTGCGCGCCCTGTGCGCCCAGTTCCCCGACGAATACCACCGCAAAATCGACGAGCAGCGTGGCTACCCCGAGGAATTTGTCAGTGCGCTCACCCAGGCCGGCTGGATGGCGGCCTTGATTCCGCAGGAGTTTGGCGGCTCTGGCCTGAGCATGGCCGAGGCCTCGGTGATCATGGAGGAGATCAACCGCAGCGGCGGCAATTCTGGCGCTTGCCACGGCCAGATGTATGTGATGAATTCCATTGTGCGCGGCGGCACCGAGGCGCAAAAACAGCTGTACCTGCCCAAAATCGCCGCGGGCGAGCTGCGCATACAGTCCATGGGCGTGACCGAGCCGACCACCGGCAGCGACACCACCCGGCTCAAGACCACGGCGGTCAAGAAAGACGGCCGCTGGGTGATCAATGGCCAAAAGGTCTGGATCTCGCGCATTCAGCACAGCGACATGATGATTTTGCTGGCCCGCACCACGCCGCTGGCCGAGGTGCAAAAGCGCTCTGAAGGCCTGAGCTGCTTTTTGATCGACCTCAAGCAAGCCATAGGCCATGGACTCACGGTGCGCCCCATTTTGAACATGGTGAACCACGAGACCAACGAGCTGTTTTTTGACAACCTCGAAATTCCTGAAGAAAACCTGTTGGGCCCTGAGGGCAAAGGCTTCAAAACCCTGCTCGACGGCCTGAACGCCGAGCGCGCGCTGATTGCCGCCGAGTGCATTGGCGATGCGTATTGGTTCATTGACCGCGCCACCAAGTACGCCAAGGAGCGCGTGGTGTTCAACCGCCCCATTGGCCAAAACCAGGGCGTGCAATTTCCCATTGCCGACGCCTACATTGAAATTGAGGCCGCCAACCTGATGCGCTGGAAAGCGTGCCACCAAATTGATGCGCTGCAAAACGCGGGCGCCGCCGCCAACATGGCCAAGTACCTGGCGGCCAAGGCCAGCTGGGAGGCGGCCAATGTGTGCATGCAAACGCACGGCGGCTTTGGCTTTGCCTGCGAGTACGACATTGAGCGCAAGTTCCGGGAAACCCGGCTCTACCAAGTGGCGCCCATTTCCACCAACATGATCTTCAGCTACGTGGCCGAGCACGTGCTCGGTTTGCCCAAGTCGTACTGAGCAGGCCCGCACCATGACCAGACCGCTGGACGGCATCACCGTCGTCACCCTGGAACACGCGATTGCAGCGCCTTTTTGCACCCGTCAGTTGGCCGACTTGGGCGCCAGGGTCATCAAGGTGGAGCGCCCGGGCAGCGGCGACTTTGCCCGAGCCTACGACGAGCGGGTCAAGGGCTTGGCCTCGCACTTTGTGTGGACCAACCGCTCCAAAGAAAGCCTGACGCTGGACCTCAAGCAGCCCGAGGCGCAAACCGTGCTGGCCCAGTTGCTGCAGGGCGCCGACGTGCTGGTGCAAAACTTGGCCCCAGGCGCGGCGGCGCGCATGGGGCTGTCCTTTGACGCTTTGCATGACACGCACCCGCGCTTGATCGTCTGCGACATCTCAGGTTACGGCGACGACGGCCCCTACCGCGACAAAAAAGCCTACGACCTGCTGATCCAAAGCGAGTCTGGCTTTTTGTCTGTCACCGGCACGCCAGAGCAGCCCTCCAAAGCGGGCTGCTCCATCGCCGACATTGCAGCCGGCATGTACGCCTACTCGTCGATTTTGAGTGCGCTCATCCAACGCGGCAAAACCGGCAAGGGCTCGCGCATTGACGTGTCCATGCTAGAAAGCATGGTCGAGTGGATGGGCTTTCCCATGTACTACGCGTTTGAAGGTGCTGCGCCGCCGCCTCGCGCGGGTGCGGCCCACGCCACCATTTACCCCTACGGACCGTTCGCCACGGGCGACGGTAAAACCGTGATGCTGGGCCTGCAAAACGAGCGGGAGTGGACG
>CANHKH010000031.1 GCA_947460165.1 Comamonadaceae bacterium | reverse complement strand
GGGCTTGACGGCCGCTGTGGGACATTTTTTGCTGATTCTGGCCTACGGCCGCGCCCCCGTGGCCACGCTGGGGCCCTACATGTACACGCAAATTGGCTTTGCGGTGCTGGGCGGCTGGTGGGTGTTTTCCCACACGCCTGACGCCTGGGCGCTGGTGGGCATGTGCGTGATTGCCGCTTGTGGCGCGGGCGGTGCTTGGCTGACACTGCTGGAACACCGACGACGGCTGGCACCGCCTGTGTACCCCGCCTGACACCCACACCATGGCCCAGTTCTTTGAGGTCCACCCCGACAACCCCCAAGGCCGCCTGCTCAAGCAGGCGGTCGCCCTGCTGGCGCGTGGCGGCGTGGCAGCGGTGCCCACCGATTCGAGCTACGCCCTGGTCTGCCACCTTGACGACAAAGCAGCGGCCGACCGCTTGCGTCGCCTGCGCGGCGTAGACGCCAAGCACCACCTCACGCTGTTGTGCCGCGACCTCAGCGAGTTGGCCAACTACGCGCGGGTGGACAACCGGCAATTTCGTTTGATCAAAAGCGCCACCCCCGGGCCTTACACCTTTATTTTGGAAGCCAGCAAAGAAGTGCCCAGGCGACTGAGCCACCCTTCCCGCAAGACCATAGGCCTGCGTCTGCCCGATCACCGCAGCTTGCAGGCCTTGCTGGCCGCCCATGGCGCGCCCTTGCTGGCCACCACCTTGATCTTGCCCGGGCACAGTGAGCCGCTCAACGATGCACAGGCCATTCGCCAGGCGCTGGAGCACGAACTCGCGGCGGTGCTCGATGCGGGCGCCTGTCCGCTGCAGGCCACCACGGTGATCGACCTCACGCCCATGGGCACGGGCGGTGAACCTGTGGTGGTGCGCCAAGGCCGGGGCGACCTGGCGGCCCTGGGTTTGGCCTGAACGCGTGGCCTTTGTGCGGCAAGGGTCAGGCGCGCCAAAAGACACGGCCTGAAGGCCAGAGTTGCTTGCCCAGCGCTGATGCGTCACCCTCTGAGACAATCTTGCAATGGACTTTGCAGAGCTGATCAGGACCGTCGCCATTTACGCCTTGCCCGTGGTGTTTGCCATCACCGTGCACGAAGCCGCCCACGGCTATGTGGCCCGTTATTTTGGCGACCCCACAGCTTGGCAACTCGGTCGGGTGACGCTCAACCCCATCAGCCACATTGACCCCCTGGGCACGCTGGTGGTGCCGCTGCTGCTGTACTTTGCCACCTCAGGCGGCTTTGTCTTTGGCTATGCCAAACCGGTGCCCGTGAATTTTGGCCAACTGCGCCGGCCCAAGCAGCACATGGTGTGGGTGGCCCTGGCTGGGCCAGCGTCCAATTTTGTGCAGGCGCTGGCCTGGGGTGCCGCGCTGGTGTTGCTGGGCGGCATGGGTGTGCGCGAGCCCTTTTTCCTCAAGATGTGTCAGGCCGGCGTGCTGGTCAACGTGGTCATGTGTGTCTTTAACCTGTTTCCCTTGCCTCCTCTGGATGGCGGCCGCATCGTGGTGGGCCTCTTGCCTTGGCGGCCTGCCCAACTGCTGGCCCGTGTCGAGCCGTGGGGCTTTTTCATTGTGCTGGGCTTGATGCTCACCGGCGTGGTGACTGCACTTTGGATGCGGCCCCTCATGGGCCTGAGCTATGACACCTTGGCCTTGCTGCTCAAGCCCTTGGCTTGGGCTGTGGGCCGCTGAATTCATTTCATCTCATTTTTTCAAGAGCACCCCCCGATGAGCGAACAGCGCGTCCTGACCGGCATCACCACCTCCGGCAGCCCCCACCTGGGCAACTATGTGGGTGCCATTCGACCGGCCGTTCGGGCCAGCCGAGAGCCCGGTGTGCAGAGCTTTTACTTTTTGGCCGACTACCACGCGCTCATCAAGGTGGGCGAGCCTGCGCGCATACAACGCTCCACGCTTGAAATTGCCGCCACCTGGCTGGCCGCAGGTCTGGACCCCGACAAGGTGATTTTTTACCGCCAGTCTGACATTCCGGAAATTCCTGAACTCACCTGGTTTCTCACCTGCCTGACCGGCAAGGGCCTGCTCAACCGCGCCCACGCCTACAAAGCCCAGGTGGACAAAAACTTAAGTTCAGGCCACGAGGCCGATGCCGAGGTCACCGCAGGCCTGTTCATGTACCCGGTGCTGATGGCCGCTGACATTTTGATGTTCAAGGCCCACCGCGTGCCGGTGGGGCGCGACCAGATACAGCACATCGAGATGGCCCGCGACATGGCGGCCAGTTTCAACCACCTCTATGGACCGCTCCTGGTCCTGCCCGAGGCGGCGGTGGAGGCGTCGGTGGCCACGCTGCCTGGCCTGGATGGCCGCAAAATGAGCAAGAGCTATGACAACACCATGGCCTTGTTTGCCCCGCGCGAGCTGCTGCGCAAGCAAGTTGCGGGTCTGATCACCGATTCACGCGCCCCGGGCGAGCCCAAGGCCACCGAAGGCTCGGCCTTGTTTGAGATCTACCAAGCATTTGCCAGTGAGGCGCAAACGCAGGCCATGCGCGAGGCCTTTGCCCACGGCATCGCTTGGGGCGAGGCCAAGGACCTGTTGTTCGAATGCATAGACGCTGAAATTGCGCCCATGCGGGCCAGCTACGAGGACTTGATGGCGCACCCCGAGAGGATAGAGGCCATCTTGCAAGCCGGCGCACGCAAGGCCAGGGAGCTGGCCACCCCTTTCATGGCGCAGCTGCGCAGCAGCGTGGGCTTGCGCAGCTTGCATCAGCCCGCCACGCAGCCCGTCAAAGCGGCCCCCAAAGCCGCGCTGCCCCAAGTCAAGCAATACAAAGACACCGACGGGCTGTTTTATGTCAAGCTGATCGACGGACAAGGCCGTCTTGCGCTGCAAAGCCTGGGCTTGGACCACCCCCGAGACGCCGCACCGCTGGTGACCGCTTTGCACGACGGCGACGCGCAAGCCTTGCAGCTCCATGCGGATCTTCTGGCGCCGCTCGCCACAGACTTGCAAGATGCCCTGAAAGACGCACTGGCCATGTTGCGTCTTCAGAAAACAACGAAGATCTCCAAATAATTTAACAATTCAGTTGTTAAAAAAGCCAACATTCGGGCAGTAATCCGTATTTTTTACACATAAATGTAAATTAAAGTTACAAATTTATCCGCTTTGGCCTAGACTTGAAACCCTTGAAGGTTTAAATTCTGGGCAATATTGAAGGATTCACTGCCTGCAATGTCAATTTTCATGAATGGCTGTACAATTTTGTCAGCCATTATCAGTTACTATAATTGATCTAACACATTCACAAGACAAGCAGTCCATGAGTATCTTTGTCGTAGACGATCACCCTCTGATGCGTGAGGCAGTGGTCATGCTAATCCGGCGCCTGAACAGCAAGCTCAGCGTGATTGAACTCGACCGCTTGGCGGCTGTGGGGCCCGCGGTGCTGGCCCATGGCAGGCCAGAGCTGATTTGCCTGGACCTCAAACTGCCCGATACGCATGGCGTGTCGGGTGTGCGCGAACTCAAGCTGCAGTTTCCTGAGGTGCCCATCATTGTGCTGTCGGCCGCCTCGGGTCAGGACTATGAAGACTTGTCGCTGGAGGCGGGGGCGCAAGCCTTCATTTCCAAGTCTGCGGGCGCAGCTGAAATTTCTACCGCCTTGCGCGCGCTCTTGCTCAACGAAGAAGGCGAGCCCGGTGCTCCGCCAGAAAAACTCTCCAAGCGCCAAAAGCAGCTGCTGGTGATGCTTGACAAGGGCTTGAGCAACCGCGACATCGCCGAAGACCTGCAAATCAGCGAGCACACGGTCAAGGTACACCTCTGGCGCCTGTTCAGGCGCCTGAACGTCAAGAGCCGCTCGCAAGCCAGTCACCTGGCCAGGACACAGGGCTTGGTCTGAGCCCTCAGGTCGAGACCTTTTGAGAGACCCCGCCAAAGCGGCGGTCGGTCTTCACAAACCAGGCCAGCGCACGGTCAAACTGCTCGGGCGAGAAGTCAGGCCACAAGACGTCGGTGAAGTACATCTCGGTGTAGGCCAGTTGCCACAGCAAAAAATTGCTGACGCGTGACTCGCCGCCCGTGCGCACCAGCAAATCCGGATCGGGGGCATAGGCCATGCTCAAAAAGGGTTTGAGCGCGTCCTCTGACATTTCAGCCGCCGGCTGATCGGCATGGGCGGCTTGCCAGCGGGTCATGGCCTGAACCAAATCCCAGCGCCCCCCAAAATTGGCCGCCACGGTCACTGTCACACGGGTGTTGTGAGCAGTCACGGCTTCGGCCTGGGCAATCAGCTTTTGCAGCCGGGCATCAAAGCGGCTGAGGTCCCCAATGACTTTGAGCCGCACCCCATTGACGTTCATGTCCTTGACCTCTTTTTCAAGGTAAAGCACAAACAAGCTCATGAGCGTCGAGACCTCTTCCAGCGGCCGCCTCCAGTTCTCAGAGCTGAAGGCAAACAAGGTCACGAAGGGAATGTCCCGGTCAATCGCATGCTCGACCAGCGAGCGCACCCGCCTGGCCCCGCTGGCGTGGCCAAAGCTGCGTGGCAGGCCCCGCTGTTTCGCCCATCGTCCATTGCCGTCCATGATGAAAGCCACATGGCGTGGCACCTTGGCCTCTAGCAAACTCAGAGGGAGATGGGGGTCGTTCAAAAGCGCGCCTCGGAAGAAACAAACATCGAGTAAATGTTAACAGTTGTCATTTTAACAAATATAAAGCGCACCGCCTGCGCGTGCCTCAGGCTTTGGGCAAAGTCACGCCCACCTGACCCTGGTATTTGCCGCCTCGGTCTTTGTAGGAGGTCTCACAGACTTCATCGCTCTCAAAAAAGAGCACCTGGGCACAGCCTTCGCCCGCGTAAATGCGGGCGGGCAGCGGCGTGGTGTTGGAGAACTCCAAGGTCACATAGCCCTCCCACTCGGGCTCGAAAGGCGTGACGTTGACGATGATGCCGCAGCGTGCGTAAGTGCTCTTGCCCAGGCAAATGGTCAGCACATTGCGGGGAATTCGAAAATACTCCACCGTGCGGGCCAGCGCAAAGCTGTTGGGCGGGATGATGCAGCTGTCCCCGTGGAAATCCACAAAGCTCTTTTCGTCAAAGTTCTTCGGGTCGACCACGGTGGAGTGGATGTTGGTGAAGACCTTGAACTCAGGCGCGCAGCGGATGTCGTAGCCATAGCTGCTGGTGCCATAGCTGATGATTTTCTGGCCGCTCTCGGTGGCCCGCACCTGCGCGGGCTCAAAGGGCTCAATCATGCCTGTGCTCTGGGCCATGCGGCGTATCCACTTGTCGCTCTTGATGCTCATGTACAAATCCTTGGGTGAGCGTACTTTGGGGGGTCAGTCGCTGATTGTAGGCAGTGGCGGCGGGCTGCCGGCCAGCACACATTGCTCCACCACCCGGTCGTCGCCCAGCACAATCAGGCTGAACAGTTGCTCGTCCAGGCTCTGGGCGGCCGACCAGCGGCGCGCCAACAAGGGCGTGGCCGCTGGGTTGAGCACCACAAAATCGGCCTCACAACCGGGCAGCAAATTGCCCACCACCCCCTCCAAGCCCAGGGCGCGGGCGGCACCGGCCGTGTGCTGAAACCACAGCTGCTGCGGGCTGAGCGACACACCAGGCTTGGTCTGGCCTTCCCGGCCCACCGTGTAGGCCGCCAACATGGTGTGAAAGGGCGAAAAGCTGGTGCCACCCCCCACATCGCTGGCCAGGCCGTAGAGGTGGCCGGTGCGGTCGGCCGCGGCGTGATCAAAAAAGCCGCTGCCCAAAAAAAGATTGCTGGTCGGGCAGACGGCAGCGGCTGCACCAGTTTGGCGCAGCAGCTGGCGGTCGGTGTCGTCCAGGTGTATGCAGTGTGCATAGACGCTGCGCGGGCGCAGCAGCCCGAATTGCTCGTACACCGCCAAGTAGCTGCGGGCCTGGGGGTGCAAGGCTTGGACCCACGCGATTTCGTCTTTGTTCTCAGAGACATGGGACTGCACCCACACCTCGGGGTAGCGCGCGGCCAACTCGCCCGCCCCGGCCAGCTGCGCGTCACTGCAACTGGGCACAAAACGGGGCGTGATGGCGCAACCCAGCCGACCTTTGCCGTGCCAGCGCTGGATCAGCGCCTCGGTGTCCAACAGGCTTTGCTCGGTCTGGTCGCGCACACCATCGGGGGCGTGTCTGTCCATCAGGCACTTGCCAGCGATCAAGCGCAAGCCCCGCGTCTGGCCTGCCTCCAGCAAGGCGTTGACCGAGGCCGTGTGCGAGCTGCCAAAGACCAAGGCCGTGCTCACGCCGTGGCGCTGCAGCTCGTCCAAGAAAAAGTCAGCCACCTCGCGCGCGTGCGCCGCATTGTCAAAACGCGCCTCTTGCACAAAGGTGTAGTTCTCCAGCCAGGGCAGCAGGCCGTCGGCCGGCGAGCCAATCACGTCCACCTGGGGAAAGTGAATGTGCATGTCGACAAAACCGGGCGCGATCAAGCGGTCAGGCAGGTGCAGCACAGGCACATGGGCAAAGCGGGCTTTGAGCGCCGGCCAAGGGCCTATGGCCAGCACCTCTTGGATGCCATGCGCGTTGGGGCCGGTGACCAGCAGGCCGTCGGACTCGCAGACGGCCGTGCCGTCGGGCTTGAAATACAGCAAAGCAGCGCGGTAAGCGTTCATGCCTGCAAGGGTAGCGCAAGGCTGAGCTGTGCCAGCAAGCCGACCCGCCATGAAAGGCTGGCAACGCCTTACTGCGACCCAGGCAATCTGCCCTGCACGCCCTGCACCAGGAAGTTCATGCCCAAAATTTGCGCATCGCTCAGCGCAGAGCGGGCCGCAATCACCACCCGACCGGTGTTGTCCCGCACAGGTTGATCCCCAGCGGCAAAGGGCTTGAGCCGGCCTGCGGCCACATCTTGCTGGCGGGCCAGCACTTCTTTTTGCACGGCCTGGGGCACCTTGGGGCCAAAGTCACCGACGCGGACCATGCCTTCTTGGATGCCGCCCCAGACCTGGCCGCTGCTCCAGTCGCCCTGCAACACGGCGCGGGCGCGCTGGGTGTAGTAGCCGGCCCACTGGTGGGTGACCGCCAGCAGCTGCGCGTCGGGGGCGACCTGCCGCATGTCGGAGTGGTAGGCAATGGCCAGCTTGCCGCGCTCTTGCGCGGCCCGCATCACGGCGGTGGATCCCGTGTGAAAAGCCAGCACATCGGCGTTTTGGTTCAACAAGGTCATGGCCGCGTCGCGCTCGCGAGGGGGGTCGAACCAGGCGTTGAGCCAAATCACCTTGACCTCGGCTTGGGGCTGCACAGCACGCATGCCCAAGGTGAATGCGTTGATGCCTTGCAGCACCTCAGGAATGGGAAAGCCCGCCACATAACCGGCCACACCACTTTGGCTCATGCGCCCGGCCGCAATGCCCGCCAGGTAGCGGCCCTCGTAATACCGGGCGTTGGCCACCGCCACATTGACCGCCGTTTTATAGCCGGTGATGGACTCGAACTTCACAGCCGGAAACTCGCGTGCCACCTTCAGCGTGGGCTCCATGTAGCCAAAGCTGGGCGTGAAGATGAGCTGATGGCCTTGCTGCGCCAGGTCACGGATGACGCGCTCAGCGTCAGCACCTTCGGCCACGTTTTCCACGTAAGTGGTTTTGACGCGGGCGCCCAGGTTTTTCTCCAACGCCAGCCTGGCGTTTTCGTGCTGGCGCACCCAGCCGGCCTCGGTCAGGGGGGCGACGTAGACAAAACCCACTTTGAGCGGCTCGGTGACGGCAGTGGACGTGGCAGGAACTTGCGCCACCAGGGGCAAGCAGACACAAGCGGCCGCCAGCGCGGCTGCGAGGTTTTTATACATGGTGTTCCTCGACATGGCCCTGAAAAAGAAACTCGCCTGGCACGGGCAGTGCAGCAGGCGAGCAGCCGATTGTAAAAGGCCTACGAAGACCTTTGCTCACCGCATCACATCAGCGCTTGATGGCCGGCCTCACAGGTCCAACGCCCGGCTCAAAGAAAGCGCTCCGCCCGATAGGGTGTGGGGTTCAGCCAAGGGGCCTGGCCACTGATCAGCTCTGCCACCAAGCGCCCCGCCACAGGCCCCAGCGTGAAGCCCTGGTGCGCATGGCCAAAGTTGAACCACAACCCGCGGTGGCGGGGCGCAGGCCCCATCACGGGCAGCATGTCGGGCGTGCAGGGGCGGCTGCCCAGCCAAGGTGGCACCTGCAGCGCCGGCCCCAGCGCCACCAACTCGCGCGCGGCCCGCTCGGCACGCCCCACTTGCACGGGCGTGGCGGGCGCGCCCATGCGGGCAAACTCAGCGCCCGTGGTCAGGCGCGTGCCTTGGCGGGTGGGCAGCAGCAAAAAGCCTTGTTCGGCGTCCAGCATGGGCAGCTTCAAGGTCTGGCCGCTGTAGTGCTGGTGGTAGCCGCGTTTGACAAACAAGGGCAAGCGATAGCCCATGGGCCGAATCAGCGCGTCTGACCAAGGTCCCAAAGCAATGACGGCCTGCGCAGCCTCCAGCCAGCCCTCGCCTGCGCGCACACGCCAGCCCGAACCATGGGCTTGCAAGGTCTGGGCGTCGGCTTTGAGCAAGCGGCCGCCGCGCTGCTCAAACAGCCGGGCATAGCGGCTCACCAATTCACCCGGATCACTCACCGACCAGGTATCGAGCCAATGCACCGCGCCAGACAAGACAGAACGCAACTCAGGCTCAGCCTGGGCCAAGGCAGCTGCGTCCATGGCGGCAAAGCGCACCCCCCATTGGCCCTCCAAGCGCTGGGCGTCTTTGACCGCTTGGGCCAAGCCTCGCGGGCTGCGGTAGACCTTGCGAAAACCTTGTTGCCGCACCAGGTCTTGGGCCCCCGCCTCTTGCATCAAGGGCTGATGCTCGGCCAGGCAATGCGCAATCAGCCGCGCATGGTGCAGCGCCGCCACCGCATGTCGCTCGGGAGCGGACTCGCGCCAATAGCTGAACAAAGCGCGGGCCAAGCCCGGCAGTGCCGACCCGTGGTAGTGCACGTCTACAGGCCGCCCCAAGGCCACTTGCAAGAACTTGGACCATTGACGAGGAAAAGCGTAAGGCTCGACCGCCTCGCGCTGAATGAGGCCTGCATTGCCAAAGGAAGTTTCTTGGCCAGGCCCTCTTTGGTCCACCAGCAGCACCTGATGGCCACGCTGCTGCAAGTGCAAGGCGGTGCAAGTGCCCACCATGCCTGCGCCTAGAACTAAAACGCTGGACATGGGTCGCCTTTGACAAAAAGGAGGCTCAGAAATGTGAAGGAGACCACCCGGGCCATCTTGACCTCAGGGCTTGCCGTCCAAGTGGGCTTGCACCCGCACCGCGTAGGTGGCCAGGTGCACCTCGCGCAGAAAAAGAGAAAGCCCTGCAATCAGACCGACCATTGCCGCAATGAAGAGCACCGCAGCCAAGCCACGCAGCGGCACTGCAAACAGGCCCTCCACAAAGAGCGTCGCAATCACCAGGCACACCAGCAAGGCCGCCGCCGTGCAACCGTTGATGGCCTGGCTGGCCAGCCTGCGCCGGCGCTCCAAATGCGCCAACTCGCGCGCATAGCGCACATGGCTGGAGGCGTCGAGTTCGGCCCAGCGTTGCTCGAACCAGCGGCCCCGGTCAATGATGCGGGCCAAGCGGTTGGTCATCACCGCCAGCAAGCCGGCAATGCCTGTGAGCAAAAAAACAGGTGCCACGGCCAATTGAATGGCGTGGGAAATGTCGGCGATGTCCGGGGTGATCATTGAGGAAAGATGGGACTGAATAGAGCGCCTCCCAGGCCTTGGGGGTTCAGCGACCAAGAAGCCAAACCATCATGCCACAGAGGAGAAGGCTGAGCGCCTCCAGCATGCCTGTGGCTTGCAGGCCACTGAAGGGGTACAGCGCGAAAAACGGCACTCAAAGCACACATGCCCACAAAGTGTGGGCATGGTGAAAAGTCAGCCTCCAGCAAACCGCTCTGAACGGTCTTTGGCGGCCAGGGCGTTGCAAGCTTACTTCTTGGCCGCCTCTGGTTTGGCGTCAGGCTTGGCTGCTGCCGCAGCCGCGGCGGCAGCCGCCGGCTTGGCCTCAGCAGCTTTGGGTGCCGCAGCGGCGGCAGGCTTGGCGTCGGCTTTCATGTCCGCTTTCGCTTCTGGCTTGGCCGCCATGGCAGGCTTGGCGTCTTTGGTGGCGTCTTTGGGGGCGGCCTTGGCGTCTTTGGCGGCAGGCTTGTAGCCCGCACCGCCCACGGTCAGACCCTCGGCAGACAATTTGCTGGCACTGGCTTCACCAAAGCCTTTGACGCGTGAAATGAAGTCTTCCCAATTTTTGAACTCGCCTTTTTTGCGCTCCTCCACGATGAGCTTGCTCTTGGCCGCGCCAATGCCTTTGATGGATTGAAGCTCGGCTTCAGAGCCCTTGTTGATATCGACGGCCGCAAATGCGGCCATCAGCGACATGGCGGCCAGAAAGGCAAAGAATTTTTTGAACATACATGACCTTGGTGATTGAAGAACGTTGGAATGAAATCATGGTGCACCAACCCAGCGTCCTGAATTGATGCCCCTATTCAACGGCTTGTCCATGGGGCAGGTTGACCATTCAAAAACATTTACGTTTAAAGCCAACACTGCGCCAAGCCTGAAGCCGCCGCACTCACCCTGTCCATGAGGGCGGCTCACACCCGCCTGCAGACCCCAGCGATGGCCTTGGCAAGCGCGGAGTTCACTCAGGCCCCGCATGTCACCCTTAAGCACCAAGGGTCCTCCCTAGCACCCACCTGCGGTACCGGCAGTAGGATGAGGAGCGGGCGCGCCGTCACTCTAGGGATGACCTTCGCCCCTTTGCAAGCTGCACCTCACCCCCTTCAGCACAACAGATCAAAAGAAAGAGCCCACCAGCATGGCAAAAATCAACGTCAATGGCGCCACTCGCCAATTCAAGGCAGAGCCCGACACCCCCTTGCTCTGGGTGCTGCGCGAGCAATTGGGCATGACGGGCACCAAATACGGTTGCGGCATTGCCGTGTGCGGCGCCTGCACGGTGCACATCAATGGCGTGCCCACGCGCAGCTGCGTGCGGCCCATCTCCAGCGTGGGAGCCAGAGAAAAAGTGGTCACCATTGAGGGCTTGTCACCCAATGGCTCGCACCCGGTGCAAAAAGCCTGGGTGGCGCTGGACGTGCCGCAGTGCGGCTACTGCCAAAGCGGCATGGTCATGGCCGCAGCTGCCCTGCTCAAGACCAAGCCCAACCCCAGCGACGCTGACATCGACGAAGCCATGAGCAACATTTGCCGCTGCGGCACCTACAACCGCATACGCGCGGCCATCAAGGCGGTGGCCCAAGGCAGCACCCGCAGCGCCGGTCTGGACATCCAACACACCAACGGGAGCGTGGCATGAAACTCTTGACACCCGCCAACGTGGACCGCCGCCATTTCCTCAAAGTCAGCGCCGCCACCGGCCTGGCCATTGGCTTTCACCTGCCCCAAGCCGCTTTGGCCCAGTCTTCGGCAGCCGCCCCGAACGAAATCAACGTCTGGGTGGTGGTCAAACCCGACGACCAAGTGGTCATCCGCATCGCCCGCTCAGAAATGGGACAAGGCAGCCTGACCGGCTTGGCGCAACTGGTGGCCGAAGAGCTCGAGTGCAACTGGGCCAAAGTCAGCACCGAATACCCCACCCCCGGCCAAAGCCTGGCGCGCAACCGGGCCTGGGGCAACTTTTCCACCGGCGGCAGCCGGGGCATTCGGGAGTCGCAAGAGTACGTGCGCAAAGGCGGGGCCACAGCCCGCATGATGCTGGTGCAAGCGGCTGCCAACGAATGGAAAGTGCCCGCTGGCGAGTGCAGCGCGGCCAACAGCATCATCACGCACACGCCCACCGGCCGCACACTGAGCTATGGCAAGGTGGCCACGGCCGCCGGCCAGTTGGCCGTGCCCACAGCGGTGACCCTCAAAGACCCCAAGGACTGGAAGATTGCGGGCAAGCGCCTGGCCCGCTTGGACACGGTGGACAAAGTCACGGGCAAGCAAATTTATGGTGCCGACCTGCAGATGCCCGGCATGCTCAATGCCGCCATCAAGGACTGCCCGGTGTTTGGCGGCAAGGTCAAGAGCTTCAACGCCAGCGCGATTGCCAAGCGGCCAGGCGTCAAAAAAGTGGTGCAGGTGGGCGACAGCGCCGTGGCCGTGGTGGCCGACACCTGGTGGCGGGCCAAAACCGCGCTCGATGCCTTGCCCATTGAATGGGACGAAGGCCCCAATGCCAAGGCCTCCAGCGCGGCCACGGCCGCCATCCTCAAGGCGGGGCTGGACGCCCCCGAGGCCGCCGTGGGCAACAGCCAAGGCGATGCCAAGGCTGCTTTGGCCAGCGCCAGCCGCAAGATTGAAGCGGTCTACTCCTACCCGCACCAAAACCACGCCACCATGGAGCCCATGAACGCCACGGCGCGCTGGACCCCTGAGAAATGCGAGGTCTGGACGCCCACGCAAAACGGCGAGTCGGCCCTGGCGGCCACCTCCGAGGCTTCGGGCTTGCCCGCGCGCCAATGCGAGGTGTACAAAATTCACCTGGGCGGCGGCTTTGGCCGGCGCAGCATGACCGACTGGATTCGCCAGGCGGTGGACATTGCCAAGCAAATGCCAGGCACGCCCGTCAAGCTGATGTGGACCCGCGAAGAAGACATGCAGCACGGGCGTTACCACCCCGTCACGCATTGCAAGATGCAGGCGGGCCTGGATGCGCAAGGCAACATCACGGCGGTGCACATGCGCTTGTCGGGCCAGTCCATCTTGGCGGCCGTCAACCCGCAGGGTGTGCAAAACGGCCGCGACCCCGTGGTCTTTCAGGGGCTGGTGGCGACCGGGTTGGAAGGCTCCTTGGGCTACACCTTCCCCAACGTGTTGGTGGACCACGCCATGCGCAACCCGTCCGTGCCTCCAGGCTTTTGGCGCGGCGTGAACCTGAACCAAAACGCCATCTACATGGAATGCTTCATGGACGAGATTGCGGCCGCCACCCAGCAAGACCCGCTGGCGCTGCGCCGCAAGCTCATGGCCCAGCACCCCAAGCACCTGGCGGTGCTCAATGCGGTGGCGCAAAAAGTAGGCTGGGACACCCCACCGCCCGATGTGGGCGGGCAAAAAGTGTTCCGCGGCCTGGCCCAAATCATGGGCTTTGGCAGCTACGTGGCCGCCTGCGCCGAGGTGTCGGTGAGCAAAGACGGCGACCTCAAAATTCACCGCATCGTGGCCTCCACCGACCCCGGCTATGCGGTCAATCCGCAGCAAATTGAGGCGCAGGTCGAAGGCTCATTTGTCTACGGCCTGTCGGCCGCCCTCTTTGGGGAATGCACGGTCAAAGACGGCCGCATCGAGCAAACCAACTTTAACGACTACCCGGTGGTGCTCATGCGCCACATGCCCAAGGTGGAGACCGTGCTGGTGCCCTCCGGTGGCTTTTGGGGCGGCGTGGGCGAGCCCACCATTGCGGTGGCGGCGCCTGCGGTGCTCAACGCCATTTTTGCGGCCACCGGCAAGCGCATCCGCGACCTGCCGCTCAAGCACCACAGCCTGAAAGCGTGAACCCCTGGCTGTTGGCCTGTGCCTGGACGCTGCTGGCCACCCCAGCGGTGGGTCAGGCGCTGGTGGCCTACACGGTGCAAGGTGAAGGTGCCAATGCCCGCATCGAGCAGCCGCTGGCCGCACCCGGCGATGCGGCCAGAGGCCTGGCCATTGCGGCCAGCCGCCAGCAAGGCCTGTGCGTGCTGTGCCACAGCGCGCCTTGGCCTGAAGAACGCTTTCAGGGCAACCTCGCGCCCAATTTGGCGGGCATAGGTTTGCGCCTGTCTGAGGCCCAATTGAGGCTGCGTGTGGTGGAGTCGCGCCGCGCCAACCCCGACAGCTTCATGCCGGCTTTTCACAGCACAGCCCAGCTGTCGCGGGTGGCTGGCCCTTGGCAGGGCCAGCCCATTTTGAGCGCACAACAAGTAGAAGACGTGGTCGCCTGGCTGGTGAGCTTGCGTTGATGGACACCATGAATTTGTCTTTACCCCCCGCTTTTCAAGCCGACCGCCGAGCCATTCTGGGCGCGGGCTTGGCCATGGTGCTGGTGAGCCCGGCGCACGGCCAGATTCAGGGCATGGGCATGGCGCCTGGCAAGCAGATGGCCGAGGCCATTGCCGAGTTTGCCAAGGGTCAACGGGTGCAGACCGGCCGCGTCAAGCTGGAGATTGCCGAGTTGGTGGACAACGGCAATGTGGTGCCCGTGAGCGTCAGCGTGGACAGCCCCATGAGTGCGGCCGACCATGTGCTGCAAATCGCCCTGTTCAACGACCGCAACCCGCAGCGCGATGTGGCTGTCTTTGCCCTGGGGCCGCGCGCGGGCCGGGCCCTGGTGGCCACCCGCATGCGGCTGTCCACCAGCCAACAGGTGTCGGCCGTGGCCCGCATGAACGACGGCAGCGTATGGATCGCCACGGTCGACGTCATCGTGGCCTTGGCCGCTTGCATTGAAGTAGAAAGCTAAAGCCATGGCCCGCGTGCTGATTCAAATGCCCAGCCGCGCCCGCCGCGGCGAGGTGATCGAGGTGCGCGCCACCATTGCCCACCCCATGGAGACCGGCTTTCGCCCCGGCGCTGATGGCCGGCCCGTGGTGCGCAACATCGTGCAGCGCTTTCATTGCCGCTACAACGGCGAGCTGGTGTTCAGTGCCGAGCTGCACCCGGCCATCGCGGCCAACCCTTACCTGTCGTTTTTCACGGTGGCCACCGACAGCGGCACGCTGGAGCTGGAGTGGCTGGGTGAGAACGGCTTTAAGCAACTTGAGCGGCGCACCCTGCAGGTGACATGAAGCGCTGCCTGGGCCTGCTGGCGGCGCTGGCCTTGTTGGGCTGCACAGCCCCCCTGACACCGGTCACATCAGTCACAGTGTCCGCGCAGCCGGCCCAACGCTCAGGCTTTGACGACATGGGTGCGGCCGTCCAGGCCATGCAGCGCGATGATGGCGCCAACCCGGCCATGCTCTGGGTGCAAGACGGTCAGCAGCTGTGGGGGCAAGCGCCAGCGGCGCAGTCCAAGGCCTGCGCCTCCTGCCACGGCGAGGTGGCCAGCTTGCGTGGCGTGGCCGCGCGCTACCCGGCCTGGGACGCACTGCTGGCTCGGCCCGTGAACCTGGGCGGCCGCATCAACCTGTGCAGGCAACGCCACCAGGGCCAGCCGGCCTGGCCGGCCGAGCACGCCTCGCTCTTGGGCTTGGAAGCGCTGGTCGGCCTGCAATCACGCGGCCTGCCCATGGCACCGCCGGCCGACCCGAGGCTGGAGCCCTTTCGCGAGCGTGGTGCGGCTTTGTTTGGCCAGCGCATAGGCCAGCTTGACCTGTCTTGCGCCACCTGCCATGACCAGCTGGCCGGCGGCCGCTTGGCCGGCGTCACCATCCCCCAGGGCCAGGCCAACGGCTACCCGCTGTACCGCCTGGAGTGGCAAGACCTGGGCTCGCTGCCCAGGCGCATACGCAATTGCATGACCGGGGTGCGCGCCCAGCCGCTGCCCGCCCACAGCGTGGAGATGGTGGAGCTCGAGTTGCATCTGGCCAAGCGGGCACTGGGCATGGCGGTGGAAACACCCGCCGTGCGGCCATGAGGCCCCCGGCTGTGGCAGAGCCTATGCACAGCCTGCCTTG
>CANHKH010000030.1 GCA_947460165.1 Comamonadaceae bacterium | reverse complement strand
CACTCGGCGGGGCCGGTGATGTGGGCGCTGGTGCCACCTGCGTCCACCGCCACCGTGACCGGCATGTCGACCACATCAAACTCGTAAATTGCTTCCATGCCCAGATCTGCAAAGCCCACCACTTCGGCGTGTTTGATGGCTTTGGACACCAAGTAAGCGGCACCGCCCACGGCCATCAAATAAGCGCTTTGGTGCTTTTGGATGGCTTCAATCGCCACAGGTCCGCGCTCGGCCTTGCCCACCATGCTGATGAGGCCTGTTTGCGCCAACATCATCTCGGTGAACTTGTCCATGCGGGTGGCGGTGGTGGGGCCGGCGGGGCCCACGGCCTCGTCGCGCACCGGATCGACCGGGCCCACGTAGTAGATGACGCGGTTGGTGAAGTCCACAGGCAGTGGCTCGCCCTTGGCCAGCATGTCTTGAATGCGCTTGTGCGCGGCGTCGCGGCCGGTGAGCATCTTGCCGTTGAGCAAAAGCGTGTCTCCCGGCTTCCAACTGGCGACTTCGGCCGGGGTCAGGGCGTCGAGGTTGACGCGCTTGCTTTTTTGCGTGTCGGGCTGCCAGTTGACCTGGGGCCACAGGTCCAGGCTGGGCGGCGTGAGGTAGGCCGGGCCGCTGCCGTCGAGCACAAAGTGGGCGTGGCGGGTGGCCGCGCAGTTGGGGATCATGGCCACGGGCTTGCTGGCTGCATGGGTGGGGTACATCTTGATCTTGACGTCGAGCACCGTGGTCAGCCCGCCCAGGCCCTGCGCGCCTATGCCCAGGGCGTTGACTTTGTCGTGCAGTTCCAGGCGCATCTCTTCCACCTGGCTGAGCTTGTCGCCCTTGGCGGCTTTGGCCTGCAGCTCGTACATGTCGAGGTCGTCCATCAGGCTTTCTTTGGCCATGAGCACGGCTTTTTCAGCGGTGCCGCCTATGCCTAAGCCCAGCATGCCCGGTGGGCACCAGCCGGCGCCCATGGTGGGCACGGTTTTGAGCACCCAGTCGACGATGGAGTCGCTGGGGTTGAGCATGACCATCTTGGACTTGTTTTCTGAGCCTCCGCCCTTGGCGGCCACGGTCACGTCGACTTTGTCGCCAGGCACCAGCTCGGTGAAGATCACGGCAGGCGTGTTGTCTTGGGTGTTTTTGCGGGCAAAGTGCGGGTCGGCCACCACCGAGGCGCGCAGCATGTTGTCGGCCTGCAAATAGCCTTGCCGCACGCCTTGGTTGATGGCGTCGTCCAGGCTGCCGGTAAAGCCGGTCAGGCGCACCTCCATGCCGATTTTGATGAACACGTTGACGATGCCGGTGTCTTGGCAAATGGGCCGGTGGCCGGTGGCGCTCATCTTGGAGTTGGTCAAGATTTGCGCGATCGCGTCTTTGGCCGCAGCGCTTTGCTCGCGCTCGTAGGCGCGCGCCAGATGGGCAATGTAGTCGGCCGGGTGGTAGTAGCTGATGAATTGCAGGGCGGCGGCGACGGACTCGATCAGGTCGGCTTGGGTGATCTGGGTGGACATGGTGGTGGGCTGTGGGGCTTGAGACTGAATCACAGGATTATTCCAGAGGCTTTGCAGGGGCTTGGGCACCCAAAAGCAGGGGTTTGACGGGGTCAGTAGTTCCCCCTTGCCGGTCAGACCCCAGGCTGGGTCAAAATCAAAGGTTATTTACTTTTCAACGCTTTGGAGATGTTCATGAAATTCGCCCACTGGATCCACACCTCCCTCAGCGTGCTGGCCATGGCCACGGCGGTGGCCAGCACGGCCCAGGCCCAGGGCTTTCCTGAGCGCCCCATCACCATGATCGTGCCCTTCACCCCGGGCGGTGTCTCGGACATCACGGCCCGGCCCTTGGCCATTGGCATGGGCGCCAACCTGGGCCAAAACGTCATCATTGACAACAAGGGCGGCGCCGGAGGCGCCATTGGCATGTCGGCCACGGCCAAGGCCAGGCCAGATGGCCACACCGTGATGATGGCGCTGCCCAGCATCATCACCATTCCCATTTCAGACCGCATCAGTGGGCGCGCGGCCACTTTTCAGATGGACCAGTTCAAGCCCATTGCCCGCTTGACCGCCGACCCCACGGTCCTGGCCGTGCGCGCGGAGAGCAAATGGAACACGCTGGCCGACTTCATTCGCGACGCCAAGGCCCAGCCGGGCAAGCTGTCGTACAGCTCCTCTGGCATTTACGGCACCACGCACGTGGCCATGGAAATCTTGGCCAATGCGGCCGGACTGCAAATGATCCACGCCCCTTTCAGCGGCGGTGGCCAGCAAATCCAGGCCCTGCTGGCCGGCCAGGTGGACGCCACCATGCAAACCCCAGGCGCCATTGCCGCGCACATTGCCTCGGGCAAGCTGCGCCTGCTGGCGGCCATGAGCCGCGACCGCATTCCCTCGCTGCCCGAGGTGCCCACCGCGCGCGAGTTGGGTCATGACGGCGAGTTCTACCTGTGGACCGGTGTGTTCGCCCCTGTGGCCACGCCCGATGCGGTGGTGAACCGCCTGCGCGCGGCCGTCAAAGAGGGCTCGGTGCACCCCAGCTTCACCCAGGCCATGGCCGCGCAGCGCACGCCCATCCAGTACCTGGACAGCGATGACTTTGCCCGCTTTTTGCAGGCCGACACCCGGCGCTTGGACGCCGTGCTGACCAAAATGGGCAAGATCGAGTGATCTGCGTTTTTATTCGACTCCACCGGACCCTTTCATGAAAATCGTTCATTTCCAGTCCCCCACCGGCCCCCGCGTGGGCGTGCTCGACGCCGACCAGGTGGTCGACGTGCTGGCCGCGCACTTGGCCCAGCCCGTGTTCGCGCCCGAGGCGCTGCCCCACCTGGGCCAGACCCTCTCGGTGATTGCGCATTGGCAGGCGCTGCGCCCCGGCTTTGAGCAGGCCGTGGCCCAAAGCCGCGCCAGTGGCGCTGCTCGCGCAAGCCTGGCACACGTTCAGCTGCTCGCGCCCATGGTGCCCAGCACCATCTTGTGCTCGGGCAGCAACTACCTCAGCCACAACGCCGAAAAAGCCAACGCCGACACCAGCGGCAAAGAGCCAGAATTTTTCATCAAGACCGGCGACTGCGTGGTCGGTCCGGGCGCGGCCATTGAGCTGGACCGGGTGCTGACCCACAAGTTAGACGGCGAGGTGGAACTGGCGGTGGTGATAGGCAAGCCCGGCCGCCACATTCCCAAAGAGCGCGCGCTTGAGCATGTGTTTGGCTACACCATCGTCAACGACGTGACCGCCCGCGACCGCCAGGTGCGCCGCCGCCCCGACGGCAGCTACTGGTACGAGCTGGGCCGGGGCAAGTTTTTCGACACCAGCGCGCCGCTGGGCCCGTGCATCACCACCGCCGACGAGCTGGGCGACCCGCAAAATGTGATGGTGCGCTCCTGGGTCAACGGCGAGTTGCGCCAGATCAGCAGCACCTCGCAAATGATCTGGACCGTGGCCGAGCTGGTGCATTTTTTCTCGGTCAACGTCACGCTGCGCCCTGGCATGGTCATCATCACCGGCACGCCCAGCGGCACGGCCTGGTCCACCGACGCCGAGCTGGGCGGGCGCTGGAGTGGCACCGACGGCATGGTGCCTGCCAAGGGCTACTTGCAAGACGGTGACCGCGTGGTCTGCGAGATAGACCGCATTGGCCGCTTGGAAAACGTGGTGCGCGAAAGCCGCTGAGGGCTGGCCGGGCTTGGGCCTGGCCTGGCAGCCGCTCAGCGGGAATCAGGTGCTGGCGCTGCGCTCGTTGTCGGCAATGCCCTGGGGCCGCGAAAAAAGCCCACGCAGCCACAGTGCCGCCTCTTGCAGCGCCTCCTCGGCCCTGGGCGTGGGAAAGGCCAAAAAACCGTGGACCATGCCCGCGTAGCGGCTCAGGCGCACGGCCACGCCAGCGTCCGCCAAACGTTGGGCATAAAGCTCGCCGCCATCGCGCAGAGGATCGAACTCGGCGGTGATGACCAAGGCCGGTGGCAATTGCGACAGGTCTGAGGCGGCCAGCGGCACGGCCAAGGGGTGGTGCCTGTCGTCCTCGGTGGCCAGGTACTGCTGCCAAAACCAGTGCACGTCGGCGCCCGTGAGGTAGTGGCCTTCGGCAAAGGCGCTCATCGAGCCAGAAGCCGGCGTGTGCCAATCGACGATGGGGTAGAGCAGCAGCTGCCCGGCCAGTGCCGGCCCGCCCGCCTCGCGCAGGCGCAGGGCGGTGGAGGCGGCCAGGTTGGCCCCGGCGCTGCCGCCGCCCAGGGCGATGCGCTGGGGATCGACGCCCAAGGCTGCGGCCTGCGCATGGGCCCAGCTGAGCGCGTCAAACACATCGTCTGCGGCGGCCGGAAATTTGTGCTCGGGCGCGAGCCGGTAATTGACCGACAGCACCCGGCAGTGCACCTGGGCACACAGCACGCGGCAGATGTGGTCGTAATAGCCTTGCAGGTCGCCAAAGACAAAGCCGCCCCCGTGCACCATGATGAGCAGCGGCAACTCCGCTGGCGCCTGCTCGGGGGCATACAGGCGTGCGCGCACTGAGGCCGCGCGGGTGGGCACTTGCAGATCGCGCACCTCGCCCACGGCTTGCTCGCTGGCGGGGTCTATGCGGTCGCGCACCTGCCGCAAGCTCGCCAGTGGGCGCTGGTGCATGGGCGCTTGGGCGTGGATACCCGGCAGCAGGGCGGCAATTTCAGGCGCAAGGGGCATGCGTGGGCCTGGGGAGGGAGTTATTCCACCGTGATGTTGTTGTCCTTGACCACGCGCTCCCATTTGGCCAGTTCGGACTTGATCAAGGCCTGAAACTCGGCCCGCGTGGTGGTGGTGGGCACCATGCCTTGGGCCAGCCAGCGCGCGCTCAAGGCTGGGTCGCGCACGGCTGCGGTGGCGGCCTCGTGCAGCTTGTCTAAAACGGCTGGATCGGTCTTGCTGGGCGCCAGCAGACCCCACCAAATTTCAATGTTGAAGTCGCTCATGCCTGGCAGGCCAGACTGCGCGATGGTGGGCACGGTGGGGAAGGCCGGGAACCGCGCCTTGGAGGTCACGGCCAAGGGCTTGAAGTCGCCGGAGCGGATGTAAGGCTCCACCGCTGCAGGGGTGCCAAAGAACACATCGACCTCTTTTTGCAGCAGCGCCATGGTGGTGGGCCCCGAACCTTTGTAGGCAATGTGGACCAGCTCTATGCCCGCTTGTTTGTTGAACAGCAGCGTGGCCAGATGGCCGGGTGTGCCCACCCCGGGGCTGCCAAAGTTGAGCTTGGCGGGCGTTTTTTTGGCCAGGGCCACAAATTCGCCCAGGGTGTTGGCGGGCAATGATTTGTGCACCACCACGATCACCGGGGAGGTGCCCAGCAGGGTCACGGGGGCAAAGTCGTTGGCCAGGTCGTAGCCGGCGTTTTTATAGATGAAGGGGTTGACCGCCTGCGAGTTGTTGGCCACCAGCAGGTTGTAGCCGTCGGGCGCCGAGCGTGCCACCAGTTGCGTGCCTATGTTGCCGCCAGCGCCGCCCTTGTTGTCAATGATGACCGGCTGCTTGAGCTTGAGCGCCATGTCGGCGCCCACGGGCCGCGCCAAGATGTCGCTGCCGCCCCCGGGGGCATAAGGGATGACCAAGCGAATCGCTTGGGCAGGAAAGGTTTGCGCGCCAGCCGTGGCGGCCAGCACAGACAAAGCGACAGTCATCAGAAAAGGGCGCAGCATGGGGGGCTCCTTGGGGCTGGGGGTCAATCATGGCGCGCAGCGCAGGCACGCCTGGCGTGCTGGTCTTTGCGTCAATTCACACAGCTTGCCACAAGCGGGTCAATGGGTCATTGGTGATTTCCATAAATCGACAATAAATTCGAAAATAGGAAAATTTACCTCTTCCATGTGGGGCGCTTTGCGCAGTGTGCATGGCGGGCGACTTGAAGGGCCGTGCGCTGCTTTTCATTTGCAGCGTTTTTTGTTAGTTTGAATGTCAATGGCTTGGGCCGTTTTTCTCGGGGGGCAGACATGACGCTGACAGACCAGCCAAGCGCTGAGCGCCTGGAGCGCGACAGCATGGGCGCAGTGACCGTGCCTGCCCAACGCCGGTGGGGCGCGCAGACCCAGCGCTCGCTTGGGTTTTTTGATATTTCCACAGAGAAGTTGCCGCCCGAGCTGATTGCTGCGCTGGTGCTGATCAAACGCGCCTGCGCAGCCGTGAACCTGGCGCAAGGGCTGCTGCCCAGCGACAAGGCCCAAGCCATCATGGCCGCCGCCGACGAGGTGCTGGCCGGCCAGCACGCTGGCGAATTTCCGCTCAGCGTGTGGCAAACCGGCTCTGGCACGCAAACCCACATGAACGTCAATGAGGTGCTGGCCAACCGCGCCAGCGAGCTGCTGGGCGGCGAGCGTGGTCAGGGCAGGCTGGTGCACCCCAACGACGAGGTCAACCGCAGCCAGTCGTCCAACGACGTGTTCCCTTCGGCCATGAACCTGGCTGCAGTGCGGGGCCTGCGCACCCAGCTCTTGCCGGCCTTGGCGGCGCTGCAAGCGAGCTTGCACGGCAAGGCCTTGTCCTATGCCGCGCTGGTCAAGGTCGGGCGCACGCACTTTCAAGACGCCACGCCCCTCACCTTGGGCCAGGAGTTCTCAGGCTACGTGGCCCAACTCGGTCATGCAGCGCGCGCCATTGAGGCCAGCCTGCCGCACCTGCTGGAGTTGGCCCTGGGCGGCACGGCGGTGGGCACGGGCTTGAACGCGCCCGAAGACTTTGGCGAGTTGACAGCGGCCGAGTTGGCGCGGCTGACCGGGCTGCCTTGGGTGACGGCACCCAACAAGTTTGAGGCGCTGGCCGCCTCAGACGCCTTGGTGCAGGCGCACGGCGCGCTCAAGGGCTTGGCCGCCAGCCTGATGAAAATCGCCAACGACATCCGCTGGCTGGCCAGTGGTCCGCGCTGCGGCCTGGGCGAATTGACGCTGCCTGAGAACGAGCCCGGCTCGTCCATCATGCCGGGCAAGGTCAACCCCACGCAATGCGAGGCGCTCACCATGGTCTGCTGTCAGGTGTTTGGCAATGATGTGGCCATCAACTTTGGCGGCGCCAGCGGAAACTTGGAGCTCAATGTGTTTCGGCCCATGATGGCGCACAACTTTTTGCAGAGCGTGCGGCTGCTGACAGGGGCCATGCGCAGCTTTGACGTGCATTGCATCCAGGGTTTGCAGCCACGCCCAGAGCGGCTGGCCGAGCTCTTGGAGCGCTCGCTCATGCAGGTCACGGCCTTGGCGCCGCACATAGGCTACGACCGGGCTGCAGAGATTGCCAAGGCCGCGCACCAGCAAGGGCTGAGCTTGCGTGAGGCGGCGCTGGCCTCGGGGGCCGTGAGTGCTCAGCAGTTTGACGACTGGGTCAAGGCCAAGCGCATGACCGAGTCTGGTTGAGCGGTGTCAATGCGCGTCGCGCTGCATCAGCTTGTCGGTCAAGGCAATGGCCAGTGCGCTGAGCAGGAACACCGTGTGAATGATGGTTTGCCACATCAAGACCTTGGTGTCGTAGTTGGCGGCATTGATGAAGGTTTTGAGCAGGTGAATCGAGCTGATGCCAATGATGGCCGTGGCCAACTTGACCTTGAGCACCGAGGCGTTCACGTGGCTGAGCCACTCGGGCTGGTCGGGGTGGTTTTCAAGCTCCATGCGGCTGACAAAAGTCTCGTAGCCGCCCACGATGACCATGATGAGCAGGTTGGAGATCATGACCACATCAATGAGCGCCAGCACCACCAGCATGATCACGGTTTCATTGAGCGAGGTCAGCGCCACATCGGACTTGTAGCCAATGCTGCTGACCAGGGCCTGCAGCGCCGTTTGGCTGCCGAACACCGCCTCGATCAGGTGCGTCAGTTCCACCAAAAAGTGGTAAACGTACACCCCTTGCGCCGCGATCAAGCCGATGTAGAGCGGCAGCTGCAGCCAACGGCTGGCGAAAATGAAGTTGGGGATGGGGCGCATGCCCTTGGACGGGCGGCGGGGTTGGTCAGACATAAGGTGTGGGCTGGACACTGCCCCGCAGATGGAGGCCTTGCGCTGCTTAAGTTGGCAAAAGGACAATTCTAGGGTTATGGACAATGTCCTTGCTAGGACGCAGGATCAGTGTCTGCTGCCCCTTGTGGCGCACTGGGCTGCGCTTGAGCAGTCGGTGCAAATTCGGCTGACCAGCACCTAGGTGCTCGGTAAGATCGCAGTCAGTCAGTGGCTTGTAAGTGCCTCCGCTGACAGTTTGCTTTTTATTCCCTACAAATTTAAAGGAGACCAGGTCCATGAGTGTTGCATCGTCAGCCATTGAGTCAACCTTGGTTGAAAACCGCGTTTTCCCACCTCCTGCGGCAGCCTCCCAGGCGGCCCGGGTCTCTTCCATGGCCGCCTACGAGGCCTTGTGCCAAGAGGCTGACACCGACATGGAAGGGTTTTGGGGCCAGCGCGCCCGTGACAACCTCATCTGGAGCAAGCCTTTCACCCAGGTGCTCGACGCGTCCAACAAGCCTTTTTACAAGTGGTTTGCCGATGGCGAGCTCAACGCCTCTTACAACTGCCTGGACCGCCACCTGGGCACGCCCACCGAACACCGCGCGGCCATCATTTTTGAAGCCGACGACGGCCAAGTCACCAACGTCACCTTTGGCCAGTTGCACGCCAAGGTGTGCCAGTTTGCCAACGCGCTGCGCGCCATGGGCGTGAAAAAAGGCGACCGTGTGGTCGTCTACATGCCCATGACGGTCGAAGGCGTGGTCGCCATGCAGGCCTGCGCCCGCATTGGCGCCACCCACTCGGTGGTGTTTGGCGGCTTTTCGGCCAAGAGCTTGCACGAGCGCATTCAAGACGCGGGCGCCGTGGCGGTGATCACGGCCAACTACCAAATGCGCGGCGGCAAAGAGCTCCCGCTCAAAGCCATCGTGGACGAAGCCCTGGCCTTGGGCGGCTGCGACACCATCCAAAACGTGGTGGTCTACCAGCGCACGGCCACGGCTTGCACCATGGTGGCCGGCCGCGACTGCTGGATGCACGAGGTGGCCCAGGCCCAGCCCACCGTGTGCGAGCCAGAATTTGTGGGCGCCGAGCACCCGCTGTTTGTGCTCTACACCTCGGGCTCCACCGGCAAGCCCAAGGGCGTGGTGCACGCCACTGGCGGCTACCTGCTGTGGGCCAAGATGACCATGGACTGGACCTTTGACATCGGGCCCACCGATGTGTTTTGGTGCACGGCCGACATTGGCTGGATCACCGGCCACACCTATGTGACCTACGGCCCGCTGGTGGCTGGCGCCACGCAAGTGGTGTTTGAAGGCGTGCCCACCTACCCCGACGCGGGCCGCTTTTGGCAAATGATTGAGCGCCACAAGGTCACGGTGTTTTACACCGCGCCCACGGCCATACGCTCGCTGATCAAGGCCGCCGACGGCGACGCCAAGGTGCACCCCAAAAACTGGGACATGTCCTCGCTGCGCATCTTGGGATCGGTGGGTGAGCCCATCAACCCCGAGGCCTGGATGTGGTACCACAAGAACGTGGGCGGCGAGCGCTGCCCCATTGTGGACACCTTCTGGCAAACCGAAACCGGCGGCCACATGATCACCCCGCTGCCGGGCGCCACCCCCCTGGTGCCAGGCTCGTGCACGCTGCCCTTGCCAGGCATTGCAGCGGCCATCGTCGACGAGCAAGGCAACGACATGCCCCACGGCTCGGGCGGCATTTTGGTGGTCAAAAAGCCTTGGCCCTCCATGATTCGCACCATCTGGGGCGACCCTGAGCGCTTTAAAAAGAGCTACTTCCCCGAAGAGCTCAAAGGCTTTTACCTGGCCGGCGACGGCGCCGTGCGCAGCGCTGACCGTGGCTACTTCCGCATCACCGGCCGCATTGACGATGTGCTCAACGTCTCAGGCCACCGCATGGGCACCATGGAAATCGAATCGGCCCTGGTCGCCAAGAGTGACCTGGTGGCCGAAGCCGCTGTGGTCGGCCGGCCTGACGATCTGACCGGCGAGGCCATCGTGGCCTTTGTGGTGCTCAAGCGCTCGCGCCCCACCGGCGAGGAGGCCAAGGCCATTGCCAAGGTGCTGCGCGACTGGGTGGGCAAAGAAATCGGCCCGATCGCCAAGCCCAAGGACATTCGCTTTGGCGACAACCTGCCCAAAACCCGCTCGGGCAAGATCATGCGCCGCCTCTTGCGCGGCATTGCCAAGGGCGAGGCCATCACGCAAGACACCTCCACGCTGGAGAACCCGGCCATCTTGGAGCAACTGGCGCAGAACAACTGAGCGGGCTCGGCCTGGTCAGCTCTGGGGCACACCGACCGCGTGTTGACACGGAGCTGGCCTGGCATGTGCCAAGCCTTGTGATTTGCACTTTGCGGCCATGGGCAAGGCAGCTGCGTAGGCACAAGTTCCTCAGACTCTGATGCGGTGCGCCCGGTTCACAGGCCTCGAGCTCTCTGGTGCGCCGCCGTCTTGTTGCCTTCCTCAGGGTTTCTTCAAGCCCACGCCCTTGTTCACGAACTGATAGTTAGCGACCTTGCTCAGGTCGACCTCGCCGGCCTTGTAGAGGCCGGCCTTGACCATCTGCTCGTAGAAGTCTTTGACCCGCGCCGGGTTCATCGCGCCTATGCCGCTCTTCAGGGCCTCGCCCGATTCCACAATGCCCTGGGACTTCATCAGCGCGACCGAGGCTTCCATTTCGGCCTGGGTCATTTCCGGGTTGTCTTTCATCATCAGCGCGGCAGCGGCCTTGCGGTCGCCGCTGAGGTAGTTGGCCCAGCCCACGGCCGAGGCATCCACAAAGCGTTGCACCATGTCGGGCTTGGTGCGCACCAACTCGCTGCGTGTTTCGATCAAGGTGGAGTAGGTGGAAAAGCCGTGGTCGGCCAGCAGGTGCACCACCGGTTTGAATTTGCCCTGGTTTTCCACATAAATCGGCTCGGCCACCGAATAGGCCTGCTGTATGGACTTGGGATTGGCCAGAAAGGGTCCAAGGTTGTAGTTGTAGGGCTTGAGTGCTTCGTCCTTGAAGCCGTGGGTGACTTTGAGCCACTGCCACCAGCTGAACTGACCGTCCTTGGCGATCATGGCGACCGGCGCTCGCTTGAGGGCATCGAATTTTTCATAGCCCTGGCCCGGGTGGGCGATCAGCGCCTGCGGGTCTTTCTGGAAGATCGCCGACACCACCACGGTCGGCACCTGGTTCTTCACATTGTCAAAGCTGTGCAGCAGGTTGCCGGTCATCAAAAATTCAATGCGGCCGGCCGGCAGCAGCGGCCGGTTGTTCACCTGTGGCCCACCTTGCACGATGGTCACGTCCAGCCCGAACTTCTTGTAAGTGCCGTCGGCCACCGCCTGGTAGAAGCCGCCGTGGGCGGCTTGGGCCTTCCAGTTGGTGGCAAAGGTGATCTTGTCTTGGGCCAGGGCGGCGGTGCCCAGCAGGCTCAGGCCGATCAAGAGGAGGGATGGTCGCATCGGTGGTCTCCACAAGTTTAGAAACACGGGTCTGGCTCTGGGCAAGGGCTCAGGGCTGCGTAGTCTCGGTCGCACCGGCATGCCAGCGCCCGAGCAAAGCGCGCGAGAGCAGGTTGGACAACCAAAAAATCAGCACGCCGGTGGCCACCAGCAGGCTCAGGGCCGCAAACATTTTCGGGGTTTCGGTGCGAAAGCTGGCCTCCAGAATACGCGAAGCCAGGCCGGTATCGCGGCCGGCCGCGCCGGCCACCATCTCGGCGGTGACCGCGCCTATCAGGCTCAGCCCGCCAGAAATCTTCAGCCCCGCCAAAAAATACGGCAGCGCCGAGGGCATGAGCAAAAACCGCAGCCGCTGCCAAGGGGTGGCCCGGTACAGGCGCAGCAGGTCGCGCAATTGCGGATCGGCCGCGCGCAGACCGAGCACGGTGTTCGACAAGATGGGAAAAAAAGCCACGATCCAGGCGCACAGCAGCAAGGCGGCGGCGGTGCTGTCCACATATATCAAGATCAAGGGCGCCACCGCGACGATGGGCGTGACCTGCAAGATCACCGCCACCGGCAGCAGCGCCCGCTCCAGCGGCCGGTACAGCGCAAACAGCGCCGCCACCAGCACCCCGCCCAGGCAAGCCAGGCCCAGGGCACCCAGCGTGATCTTCAGGGTGAACCACCAACTGCCCATCAGCGAGCCCAGGTGCTGCCACAGCGTGAGCGCCACCAGGCTGGGTGCGGGCAGGGTGTAGGCCGGTATCTCGGCCCCGCGCACCAGCGCCTCCCAGGCCAGCAGCAGCCCGAGCAGGGTCAGGGTTGGCAGGGCGGCGGCGCGCACCCCGTTCATGGCTGCGCCTCCTGGCCGTGGGCCGACTCCAGCGCGGCGCTGAGCGCCTCGCAGCAGCGGGCATAGGCCGGCGAGCTGCGAAAGGCGGGTGTGCGTGGGTAGGGCTCGGCAATCTCCATGCTGGCCGTGATGCGGCCGGGGCGTGCGCCCATCACCAGCACCCGCTGGCTCAGAAACACCGCCTCATACACACTGTGGGTGACAAAGAGCGCGGCCATGCGCCGCTCCTGCCACCAGCTCAGCACGTCGCGGTTCAGGCGCTGGCGGGTGATCTCGTCGAGCGCGGCAAAGGGCTCGTCCATCAATAGCACCTCGGGCTGGGTGACCAGGGCGCGCGCGATCGAGGTGCGCATCTTCATGCCGCCCGACAGCTCCCGCGGCAGGGCCTGCTCAAACTCGCTCAGGCCCACGCTGGCCAGCACCTGGCGCACCGCAGGCGCGGCTTGGCTGCGCGAGAGCCCTTGCAGGCGCAGCGGCAGCCAGACGTTGTCAAAGACGCTGGCCCAGGGCATGAGCGTGGGCTCTTGAAAGACATAGGCGGTCTCAGTTCCGCGTGCGCCTGCCCTCAGCGCCGGTGCATTCACCTGGCCTTGGCTGGCCTGCTCCAGCCCGGCCAGCAGGCGCAGCACCGTGCTTTTGCCGCAGCCCGAGGGCCCCAGCAGGGCCACGAACTGGCCCGACTGCACGGTCAGGTTCAAGTCTTGCAGGGCCACATAACCCCCTGGGAATTGCTTGTGAACCTGCTTGAGCGACATCAGATCGGCTTGACTCATGGGTCTCCAGTGGGCCTTGGCGTGTGGCACTGGTGCGGATCATGCCAGCCCGCAGGACATGAAAAGTCACTTTTCTTGCGCTGGCAGTGTCTTGGATGGACCCGAGCCATCCTATTGACGGTGTCAAACCGAGATTTTGATGGCTTTTGGGTGGCTGGAGGCAGCACTGGCGTGCGCGCTGCGCAGCACCGCCGCACGAGTGCTTGCACCATCCATGGAGGGTGACTCGGCACGGTTTGCTTTGAACAGTTGGAGCCGCCCAGGCTGTCCAGCCTTCACGCCTGGGCATCGCTCAAGGTGTATCCGCACCCGGTGTGGCCAGGGCACCTCCAGCCAGAGGTCCAGGGTGCCTAGGGGTGTTCAGCGGCTTATTTTTGCGCCAAGATCCAAGCCACCAACTGCTTGGCCTCGGCCTCGCTCACTTGGGGGTTGGCCGGCATGGGGATCACGCCCCAAGCGCCTGAGCCGCCCTTGATGATTTTGGTGGCCAGTTTGTCGGCCGCGTCTTTTTGGCCCGCGTACTTGGCGGCCACGTCTTTGTAGGACGGGCCGACCAGCTTGCTGACCGCGGCATGGCAAGCCATGCAGTTTTTGGCACTGGCCAGTTGTTGGTTGGCCAGGGCCGGAGCGGTCACGGCGCCAGCCATCAGGCCTAGGGTGAGCAGCAGGGGAAATTTCATGGTGTGCCTTGTGGTCAGGGGTGGGCTGGCAGTGGTGGGGAATGCAGGGGTTTAACGCGCTGATTCAGCGCGAGGATGACAGCAGGCCGTCATCCCCAGGTCCCTGCCCGTGAGGTTTCAGTAGTTGTCCAAGACCGCGCCCTTGCTGGCGCTGGACGCGTTGAAGGCGAACTTGGCCTGCACGCCGCGGGTGTAGCGCGGGGCGGGGGGTGTCCAGGCTTTTTTGCGCTCAGCCAACTCGGCCTCGCTCAGTTGCACTTCCAGCAGCAGTTGGTGGGCGTCAATGGTGATCAGGTCGCCTTCTTGAATCAGTGCAATGTTGCCGCCCACGGCCGCTTCGGGCGCCACATGGCCGACCACCATGCCCCAGGTGCCGCCAGAAAAACGCCCGTCGGTGATCAGGCCCACGCTTTCGCCCAAGCCCGCGCCTATCAGCGCGCCCGTGGGGGCGAGCATCTCGGGCATGCCGGGGCCGCCCTTGGGGCCGAGGTAGCGCAGCACCATCACGTCGCCGGCCTTGATCTTGCCGGCCAAGATGGCTTCCAGTGCCGACTGCTCGTCATCAAACACGCGGGCCGGGCCTGTCATCACCGGGCTTTTCAGACCGGTGATCTTGGCCACCGCGCCCTCGGGCGAGAGGTTGCCCTTGAGGATGGCCAGGTGCCCTTGCTTGTACATGGCGTTCTCAATGGTGTGGATCACGCTTTGCTCGGGAGGCGCGTCGGGCACGTCTTTGAGCACCTCGGCAATGGTTTGACCGGTGATGGTGATGCAGTCGCCGTGCAAGAGGCCCGCGTTGAGCAAAATCTTCATGACCTGCGGAATGCCGCCGGCCACATGCAGGTCCACGGCAAGCGCGCGGCCGCTGGGCTTGAGGTCGCACAGCACGGGCGTGCGTTGGCGAATGCGCTCAAAGTCGTCAATGCTCCACTCCACCTCGGCGGCATGGGCAATGGCCAAAAAGTGCAGCACCGCGTTGGTCGAGCCGCCCGTGGCCATGATCACGGCCACGGCGTTTTCAATGGCTTTGCGGGTGACGATGTCGCGCGGCTTGATGTCTTGCCTGATGGCTTCCACCAACACCCGGGCCGATTCGCGGGCGGAAGTCACTTTTTCCTCGTGCACATTGGCCATGGTCGAGGAGTAGGGCAGCGAGATGCCCAGGGCCTCAAAGGCCGAGCTCATGGTGTTGGCGGTGTACATGCCGCCGCAAGAGCCCGAGCCGGGGATGGCGTGCATCTCGACGTCGCGCAACTCTTCGTCGCTCATGTTGCCGGCGGCGTTTTGGCCCACGGCCTCGAACACCGAGACGATGTTGAGGTCTTCACCCTTCCACTTGCCGGGCAAGATGGTGCCGCCGTAGACATAAATGGCGGGCACGTTGGCGCGCAGCATGCCCATCAGGCCGCCGGGCATGTTTTTGTCGCAGCCGCCAATGACGACCACGCCGTCCATCCACTGGCCTTGCACGCAGGTTTCCACGCAGTCGGAGATGACCTCGCGCGAGACCAGCGAGTACTTCATGCCCTCGGTGCCCATGGCCATGCCGTCAGAGATGGTGGGTGTGCCAAAAATTTGCGGGTTGGCGCCGGCAGCCTGCAGGCCTTCAACGGCCGCATCAGCGAGCTTTTGCAGGCCGCTGTTGCAAGGCGTGATGGTGCTGTGGCCATTGGCCACGCCGACCATGGGCTTGGAGAAATCGCTTTCTTGGTAGCCCATGCCGTAGTACATGGAGCGGTTGGGCGCCCGCGACTTGCCTTGCGTGATGTTGGCGCTGCGGCTGTTGAGGGGCTGAATGGGGATGATTTTGTTGCTCATGTCTCGTGGGCCGGGTTGGGGTTTGAGGATCGTCGGATTGTAGATAGCGAGGGAGGCTGTGGACGCGCCACCGTTGGAGCGGCGGGTTTGGGCTTGGGGCGGCCGGCTCATACTGGGCCTACCAGAAATCGCCGGCCGCCCCAAGCCCAAACCCGCTTCGAGGTGAGGTAGCGCGGCGCAGCGTGGAGCAGGACCCCGACCCCGACCCCGAACTCCAGAACGAAGCACGCCACCTGCCACTCGATCAGCGTTTGGGGCAAGCCCCCCGGCCGAGTTCTGGTATGCCCAGTATGAGGCCGGGGGGCTTGCCCCAAACGCTGCCGCCAGAGCCGTGGCAAGAACCAAGAGCCACATCAACTACCAAAAGCCTCAGAAAGAACCAAGCGCCCAAGGACCGCAGAGTGATCGCCGGCAGGCCGGCTTCTACAATCCCCGCCATGCTCATGCACCCCTCCATAGACCCCGTGGCCCTTCAGTTGGGGCCTGTGGCCATTCACTGGTACGGGCTGACTTATTTGGCGGCTTTCGGGCTGTTTTTCTT
>CANHKH010000029.1 GCA_947460165.1 Comamonadaceae bacterium | reverse complement strand
TGGCCTACAGCGCCAAGTTCGCCAGTGCGTTTTACGGCCCCTTCCGCGACGCGGTGGGCTCGGCGGGCAACCTGGGCAAGGCCGACAAAAAGGTCTACCAAATGGACCCGGGCAACAGCGACGAGGCGCTCAAAGAAGTGGCCATGGACATTGCCGAGGGCGCCGACATGGTGATGGTCAAGCCCGGCATGCCTTACCTGGACGTGGTGCGCCGCGTCAAAGACGAGTTCAAGGTGCCCACCTTTGCCTACCAAGTCTCAGGCGAGTACGCCATGCTCAAAGCCGCCGCCGCCAACGGCTGGCTGGACCACGACGCGGTGATGATGGAAAGCCTCTTGGCCTTCAAGCGCGCTGGCGCCGACGGCGTGCTGACCTACTTTGCCATGGACGTGGCGCGCAAGCTCAAAGGCTGAGGCGGGCACGGCCCCCATGCAGACCCCGCAAGCGGCGCGGATTTTTCACCTCCAGGCCGGGCAGGTCACTGAAAGCGCGGACTGGCCCCGTCAAGCGCCAGAGGCGGGTTTTGTCTGGATTGCGCTGAGCCGCGTGCACTTGGAGGCTGAACTTGGCGCCGTGCAGGCCTGCGTGCAACAACTCACAGGCCATGCGCTGGTGGACTTGCATGTGCAAGACCTGCTCAACGCGCAGCTGCCCTCGCGCTTTGAGGACACCTCCCGCTACGACCTGCTGGTGTTTCGTCGCCTGGCCAGCCGGGCGCGCCCTGCCGAAGCGCCGGCAGACGAGGTGCCACGGAAGGTGCGAGGGCCCGCCATCTTGCGGCGCATTGACACCAGCCCCGTGGGCTTTGCGGTGTTCGACCGCCTTCTGCTGACCGTGCACCCCAGCGACTGTTCGGTGCGCGAAGCCTTTGCCGCCCGCCTGCTGGCCGCAGTCGCGCAAGCTGAGCGAGTCAACGGCGCCAAGCTGCCGGTCAGCCCCGCCGACCTCATGCTGCGCCTGGTCAACCAGATGGTCGACCAGTACCTGGACCTGCGGCGCGAGCTCAACCGCCAACTCGACCACTGGCAAAGCGAGCTGCTCAATCCTGGCTCGCGCTTTTCCAACTGGAACGCGGTGCTCGAAGCACGCGTCACGCTGCACCGGCTCGACGAGCTGTGCGAGGACCAGCGCTCGGCCCTGCAAGACTGGCTCGAAGCCCTGGACACCTGGCCTGAGGGGGCCAACCCTGGCGAGCAGCGCGAACACGAACTCCTCAAGGTGCGTTCCCGCGACGTGCTCGAACACATAGAGCGCGTGGCGCACCACGTCAGGCGCTTAGAACGCAGCACCGAAGCGGCGGTGCAGCTGCACTTTTCCGCGCAAAGCCACCGCACCAACGAGATCATGCGCACGCTCACGGCACTGACGGCCGTGTTCCTGCCCTTGAACCTGATCACCGGCTTTTTCGGCATGAACTTTGAATTCATGCCCATGGTCCACACCCACATGGGCTTTTGGTGGGTGGTCGGCCTGATGGCTGCCGTGCTGGCTGCGGTGCTGGGCTGGTTCTGGCGCAGGCGCTACTTGGCGCATCGCTGAGGCGGGTGGGAGCACAGAACCTGCTTGCGCCACTTGTGAAGACGGATGCACTCGAGCGATCAAGAGTTCACCATCAGACACCTAAAAAGTACTTTATAAGGTACATTTACCTCGTGTCGGCCCACCAAAAAATACCTGCTATTTTTTACCGAACAAGCAGCGGAGCCGAACCTGTGCGTGAATGGCTCAAAGCACTGGACAAGGCAGATCGCCAAGCAGTTGGCGAAGACATTGCTTACGTTCAGTACAAATGGCCCATCGGTCAACCCCGGGTTGACCACCTGCGCGGCCCGATTTGGGAAGTGCGTAGCAAATTGACCCAGCGGATTGCGCGTGTGCTGTTCGCTGTGGAGCAGTCTGAAATGATTTTGCTGCACGCTTTCATCAAGAAAACACAGCAAACAAGCCCTGCAGACATTGAACTGGCAATCAAACGATGGAAGGAATGGCGCCGTGGCCAAGACAAGTGAAGTAAATCCCCACGCGGGGAGCAGTTTTGACGACTTCCTCAAGGGCGACGGCATCTATGAAGAAGTCCAAGCCCGTGCACTCAAGCGTGCATTGGCCGAGCAGCTCGACGATGCCATGCAGCTGAGCAAGCTCAGCAAAGTCCACATGGCGCAGCGCATGGCCACCAGCCGCTCACAGCTAGACCGGGTGTTGGACCCTGGCAATTTATCGATTCAACTGGACACCTTGATCAAAGCGGCCAGTGCCGTGGGCAAAACCGTTGAAATTCGCTTGAAACCGAGCACCAAGCGAACGCGAACCTTGGCCAAATAAAACCGGCGGCCACAGACTGGCGCGCATGGCACATGGCACGCCAAAGCGCTGCAGCACTGACCGCAACGCCCTGGCGCCTGTCTTGAATCAACCCAAATGCTGCGCAAAAAACGCCAGCGTGCGCTCAAGCGCCAGCTTGGCGGCTGGGGCGTCGTAGGAGCCGCGCTGGTCGCAGTTAAAGCCGTGGTCGGCGGCGTAGGCGTGCACTTGCACACCAGGCTGGGCAGCGGCGAAGGCTTGCACCGTGTCCATGGGGATCCAGTGGTCGCGCTCGCCAAAGTGGGCCATGGTGGGGCACAGAGGCTGGCGGGCGGCTTCGGCCGGGGTGGTGACGCCGCCGCCGTAGTAGGCCGACGCCGCACTCAGGCCGGGCACCATGCAGGCCGAGCGCCAGGTGAGCAGGCCGCCCCAGCAGTACCCCACCACGCCGACCTTGCCCGCGCGGCTGGCATAGGCCACGGCTGCGGCGATGTCTTGCATCACGCCGGGAGCGGGCAGCTCTTCCACCGCAGCTTTGAGCGCAATGCCCGCGCCCATGTCCTCGGCGGTGTAACCCAACTCCACACCGGACTTGACGCGCTGAAAAGTGGCGGGCGCCACCGCCAAATAGCCCTGGTCGGCGTAACCGTCGGCCACGGCGCGGATGTGCGAATTGACACCAAAAATTTCTTGCAGCACCACCACGGCGCCGCGGGGGGTGCCTGCGGGTTCAGCCACGTAAGCGGGGAAAGATGCGCCGTCGGCGCCGGTGAGGTTGACAAATTGACCCATGAAGAACTCCTGAAAGTGGGTTGAAAAAAGGAAGGGGAAAAATCAGTCCGCGCGGGCCAGGCGGCGCTCGAGCAAATCGAGGCGGTCTTGGCCCCAAAAAATCTCACCGTCAATGACATAGCTGGGCGCGCCAAACACGCCGGTGGCTATGGCTTGGCGGGTGTGGGCCTCGTAGAGCTCTTGCACCTGGGCGCTGTGGGCCTCGTCCAGCCAGGCCGCGGGCAGGCCTTGCTCGGCCAAAAGTTCAGCCAAGGTAGCCGCATCGGCGATGTTGCGCTCTTGGGCCCACACCGCCTTGAACACCGCGCCACTGAGCTTGATCGCGGCCTCGCTGCCGGCGGCCAATTGGGCCGCAATGAGCAGGCGGGCCGCGTCGTCCACGGCCACCGGGAAAAAGCGCGGCTGCACGTTCAGCGGCAGGCCCAGGTGGTCGCGAAAGCGGGCCAGCTCCACCAGCCTGTAGGCCTGGCGCTGGGGCGCGCGCTTGCCCAAAGGCAAGCCGCCAGAGGCGGCAAAGATTTGCCCGAAGTCGGCCGGCATCAGGTGAACCTGAGCGCCTGCTTGGCGGGCCATGGCCACCAAGCGGTCATGGCCCAGGTAGGTCCACGGGCTTTGGGGGGCGAAGTAGTAATCAATACGGCGCATGGCCTGTCTCCTGGTTCGTTTTTATGCGTGGCGGCACGCACCGAAAAGCCACCACATGCAGATTCTTGCAGAAGCTGGCGCCATCTGCGCGGACACCACCCCACCTGGTGTGGAATAGGCAAAGAAGATGTCGATCCCCGCCCAGGCTCTTCATTTGCCACAATGGCTTGCGCCCACACGCCCTTCCCAGAGGCGTCGGCCACCACACGGGACACCATGAGCGACATCGTTTTCGACCACATCATCGTGGGCGCCGGCACGGCCGGCTGCCTTTTGGCCAACCGGCTCAGCGCCGACCGCAGCAAGCGGGTGCTGCTCATTGAGGCCGGCCGCAAAGACGACTACCACTGGATCCACATCCCCGTCGGCTACCTCTACTGCATAGGCAACCCCCGCACGGATTGGCTGTACCAGACCGAGCCCAGCGCTGGCCTGAATGGCCGCACCTTGCGCTACCCGCGCGGCAAAACACTGGGAGGCAGCTCCAGCATCAACGGCATGATTTACATGCGCGGCCAAGCCCAGGACTACGAGCGCTGGGCCGAGGTCACGGGCGATGCGGCCTGGCGCTGGGAGCAGGTGCTGCCCGACTTCAAGCGCCACGAAGACCACTACAAGCTTGACGCGGGCGCGCCGCCCGTGAGCGAGGCCTTTGCCGCCTTGCATGGCAGCCGGGTGCCGCCCACGGCCCAAGAAAAACGCATCAACGGCATGAACGGCGGCGAATGGCGCGTGGAAAAGCAACGCCTGCGCTGGGACATCTTGGACGACTTTGCCAAAGCCGCGCAGCAAGCAGGCATTCCAGCCACCGACGACTTCAATGGTGGCGACAACGAGGGCGTGAGCTACTTTGAGGTCAACCAGCGCCAAGGTTGGCGCTGGAACACGGCCAAGGCTTTTTTGCGGCCCACCTGCTATGGCCGTCCCAACTTTGAAATGTGGACCAGCGCCCAGGTCAGCCGTTTGCTGCTGGAGGGCACAGACAACGGCCAGCGCTGCACGGGCGTGGAGGTCTGGACGGGCACCGAGATGACCCGGGCCATGCTCAAGCCGGGCGGCGAGCTGAGCTTGTGCGCGGGCAGCGTGGGCTCGCCGCAAATTTTGCAGCTCTCGGGCATTGGCCCGGGCGAGCTGCTGCGCCGCCACGGCATTGCGGTGCAGCGCGAGCTGCCGGGTGTGGGCGCCAACTTGCAGGACCACCTGCAAATTCGCTCGGTCTACAAAATCCGCCCACCCAAAGGCGCGCAAAGCACGCTCAACACCCTGGCTGCCTCCAATTGGGGGCGCATGAAAATGGGTCTGCAGTTTGCGCTGCAGCGCCGCGGCCCCATGAGCATGGCGCCCTCGCAGCTGGGTGCTTTCACGCGCTCAGACCCAGACCAGCCCAGCGCCAACATCCAGTACCACGTGCAGCCCCTGTCGCTGGACGCCTTTGGCGAGCCGCTGCACCGCTTTGACGCGTTCACGGCCAGCGTGTGCAACCTCAAGCCCACCAGCCGAGGCACGGTGGAAATTCGCAGCAACAAGTTTGAAGACGCGCCCCAGATTGCCCCCAACTACCTGAGCACGCCTGAAGACCGGCAGGTGGCCGCACAGTCGCTGCGGGTGACGCGCCGCATCGTCGGCCAAAGCGCACTGGCGCGCTGGCAGCCTGAAGAATTCAAGCCCGGTGCGCAGTACACCAGCGACGAGGACCTGGCCCGCTTAGCGGGCGACATTGCCACCACCATCTTCCACCCCGTGGGCACCACCCGCATGGGCCGCGACAACGACGAGATGGCCGTGCTTGACTCCCACCTGCGCGTGCGCGGCGTGGCGGGGCTGCGCGTGGTCGATGCCGGGGCCATGCCCTTCATCACCAGCGGCAACACCAACTCGCCCACCCTGATGATGGCCGAAAAGGCAGCCGGCTGGATACGCGCCGGTCAATAGGCCCCGCTTGGCACGCGGTGCTGGGGTAAGTCCCGAGCCAGAAGCGCCGGTGACCCAGGTACATTCGTCACCAACATGACAAGGCCTTGAGGGCTGTTGTCAAGGAGCCGAGGAGACGCTAAGAAAATTTGTCCGCAGGCGTTTGGTTTTCAACAAAAGCCAACATGTCTCAGAGACAACACCCGAGCCAGCCCAACAGGCTGAACCGAAAAAAGCGCTGGCAACCCCAGCGCTTTTTTGCTTTTCAAGCCCTGCTGAGCTGAACCAGCGCCGCCCAGCCCGATGCCACAATCGCGGCCATGGAACTTTTCCTTGTGGCCTGTGCCTCGCTGCTGGCCGGCTTCGTGGACTCTATCGTGGGCGGCGGCGGTCTGGTGCTGGTGCCTGCCCTCTTTGCCGCCTTTCCCACCACCCACCCAGCCACCCTGTTTGGCGTGAACAAAAGCGCCTCGCTGTGGGGCACGGCCGTGGCCACGGTGCAGTACTCCAGGCGCGTGACCATGGACTGGCCGGTGCTGCTGCCCGCCGCCACCTTGAGCTTGGCCGGCGCCTTGGCCGGGGCCTGGCTGGTCACCGTGGTCTCACCCGAGTTTTTGCGCAAGTTGCTGCCTGTGGTGTTGGTGGTGGTGCTGATCTACACCCTGGCCAAAAAAGAGCTGGGCCGCCACCATGCGCCCCGCCTGCAAGGCTGGAGCCAAACGCTGACGGCAGGCGCCATAGGCCTGCTCATGGGCTTTTACGACGGCTTTTTTGGCCCGGGCACCGGCAGCTTGCTGGTATTTCTCTTTGTGCGCTTACTGGGCTACGACTTTTTGCACGCCTCAGCCTCGGCCAAACTGCTCAACAGCTGCAGCAACTTGGCGGCCCTGAGCCTGTTCGCCCTGAAAGGCCACATTTGGTGGCACTACGCCCTGGTGCTGGCCCTGGCCAACGTGGCCGGCAGCCTGCTGGGCACCCGCCTGGCGCTCAAACACGGCGCAGGCTTTGTGCGCTGGGTGTTTGTGGCAGTGGTGGGCACGCTGATTGTGAAGACGGGGTACGACGCGTTTTGGCGGTGAGGGCGGGGTTGGGTCGGGTGTCGAGGGGGTTGCATGGGCTACGTGGCTCATCTCTAAGCAAGGTAGAAGTCTGAGGGGTGCGGCTTCTCCCAACCCCCTCACACATCACGCTAGCTTCAGCCCTTGTTGGACGCCAATGACATGGACCGGGTCAGCGACAAAAAAGCCTGCTCCAAGCTGCTTTGCTGGGTGAGCGCCAGCAGCGCCTGCACCGGGCCTTGGTGCAGCACGCGGCCTTGGTGCAGCACCAGCACCGCATCGGCGCCTTGCACCTCTTCCACCAAATGGGTGGCCCACAGCACGGCCACGCCTTGAGCGCGCTGCAGCTCTTGCACAGCGGCCAGCAGCTGCTGGCGGGAGGCGGGGTCCAGGCCCACGGTGGCCTCGTCCATCAGCAGCACGGCGGGGCGGTGCAGCAGGGCGCGCACCAGCTCGATCTTGCGCCGGGTGCCGCCCGACAACACGCGGCAGGGGCGCTCAAGCTGATCGGCCAATCCCAGCCGCTCTAAATCAGCGCGTAGGCGCGCCTGCGCCAAACGCGATGGCAGGCCGTGCAGGTCAGCGTGAAACCGCAGGTTGGCACGCACGCTCAAGTCCAGGTCCAGCGCGGGCTGCTGGAACACCACGCCCAGCCGGGCCAGCGCCTGGGGGGCGGCGGTGCGAAGGGCATGGCCCATGACGCTGATATCACCCGCATCGGGCGTGAACAAACCAGTGAGCAGTTGCAACAAGGTGGACTTGCCCGCGCCGTTGGGGCCCAGCAGCGCCATGCGCTGGCCGCGCCGCAGGCTCAGGCTCACCCCGTCCAGCGCCCGGTGCGCGCCGTAGGCTTTGTGCAGCTCGTGGGCCACCAGCACAGTGTCTGGCAGGTCTGCGTTGTCAGGGGTGTGGGGGTCCATGTTCAGGCGGTTATTCAGGCAGATGTTCAAGGCAAAGGGCCACTCACGCGGACTCGGCCAGCAGCTTCATGCGCTGCAGCATTTGGCGCTCTTTGTGCCAGGTGTGCAGCAGCTCTTGCCGGTAGCTGGCGGCGTCCAGGTAGCTGGCGTCTTGGTCGTAGCGCTGCAGCTCGGCCAGGTGGCGGGGCGTGAACATGGCCGCCTTGAAAGCGTCGTGCAGCGCCGCCAGCGCGGGCGCGGGCGTGCCCGCAGGCGCCACCAGGCCCCAGGGCGAGTGGTAAATGGCTTGGGCAAAACCCAGCTCCTTCATGGTGGGCACCTGTGGCCAGCGAGTGCTGCGCTGCTCGCTGAAGACCGCCAGCAGCCTGAGCTTGCCTTGGTCCACCCAAGGCGCAAAGCCGGTGGAGTTCATGCCCGCCATGATGTGGCCGTGGGCCAGCGCCAGCATTTGCTCGGTGGTGCCTTTGTAGGGCACATGGGTGTAGGCAATGCCCAATTGGCCCAGCAGGTCTTCCATGGCGATGTGCGGGGTGGAACCCTGGCCGGTAGAGCCCAGCATGAGCTCGCCCGGGCGGGCGCGCGCCCAGTCCAGGAGGTCTTGCAAGCGGCGCCAGGGGCTGGCGCTGGGCACCAACAGGCCGAAGGTGGTGCCCGAGACCTGCAAGATGGGGTCCAGGTCAGCCAACGGGTCCCAGGCCACCTTGTGCATCAGGGCGTGGCGCAGCACGGGCAGCGGCAGCTGGCCAATGGTGTGGCCGTCGGCGGGCGCCGCCTTGAGCAATGGCGCCACCAAGGTGCCGGCCGCGCCAGGCCGGTTGAGCACGGTCACCGTCTGGCCCAGGCGCGGCCCGGCCTCCTCGGCCAAGATGCGCAGGCTTTGGTCGGTGCCGCCGCCGGCCGGCCAAGGCACGATGAGCGTGATGGGCTTGCGCGGCCAGCCCGAGGCGGTCGATTGGGCCAAGCCACCCACACAGGCCGTGGTAGCCAGCCAGGCGCTGGCCCAGCGCAGGCATTGGCGGCGCGGCAAAGCATGCGCAGGCACTGAGGGTGGGGGCAATGGCATGCGCTGTGTTTTGCAAGATGCGCGCCCGCAGCTGGCACAGGAATTGCCAAATTCAAGGCCCCAGTTGTTCCACAACGGAACAACACCGCCCGTGCGGCCTTGATCTTCAATCCTCAACCACATCACCAAGGAAAAAAGTGCCATGAACAAAGCCTTGATCACCGCCTGGTTGCTGTGCAGCGCCTGCTTGAGCGCCCAAGCCCAGGTGTATGTGTCCAGTGAAAAAGACCATCAAATTTTGGTGCTGGACGCGCAAGGCCAAGCCAGCGGCCGCATTGCGGTGTGTAAGCGGCCGCGCGACATGAAGTTCAACGCCGCGCGCACAGAAATCATGGTGATTTGTGGCGACAGCAACCAGCTGGGCGTGGTGGACCTGGCCCAACAAAGAATGACTCGCACCATCCCCTTGGGTGACAGTCCGGAAATGTTTGCGCTGTCGGCAGACGGCAAGATTGCCTACGTGTCGATTGAAGACGACAACACCCTGTCGGCCTACGAGCTGGGCAGTGGCAAAGCGCTGTTCAGCATCAAAACAGGGGGCGAGCCCGAGGGCGTGCTGGTCACCCCTGACGGCCTGACGGCCTACGTCACCTCAGAGGTGGCCAATGTGCTTCACAAAGTGGATCTCCAGCAGCGCAAGGTGGTGAGCAACATCAAGCTGGGTCAGCGCCCCCGGCGGCTGGCGCTCTCGCCCGACGGGCGCGAGCTGTGGGTGAGCAACGAGCTGAGCGCCAGCGTGAGCGTGGTGGACACGGCCACCAGCACCGTCAAAGACACGGTCAAGTTCCAGTTGCCCGGCATGCGTGCGACCGACATCACGCCGGTGGGCTTGAGCTTCAGCCCCGATGGCGCCAGCGTGTGGGTCAGCCTGGGTCGGGCCAACCATGTGGCGCGGGTGGACGCCAGCAGCCGCAAGGTGCTGGCCACCGTGCTGGTGGGCAAGCGCGCCTGGGGTCTGGGCTTTAACAAAAGTGGCTCGCAGCTGTACGTGACCAACGGCTTGTCGGACGATGTGACCCTGGTGGACACCGCCCAAGCCAAGGCCGTGCGCAGCGTACCCGCAGGCCGGGTGCCGCACAGCGTGCTGGTGCGGGACTGAGGGCTGCGCATGCGCTTTGTACGGCGGCGTTGGGCTGGTGCATGGACCATGGCAGGGGCCTTGGGCTTGAGCACTGGACTGGTTGGGGCCAACCCGTCACAGGGCAAACAGCCCCCTGGGCAGGCCACCACGGCAGCCAGCTCCTCTGCCATCACCGTGGCCGTGGCCGTGGTCTCGGTGGCCGACGATGCGCGGTACCTGCCGCGCCAGCTTGAAAAGCGCTGGCCAGGCCAGCCTCAGGGCCGGCTGATGGACGCCGCCCGCTTGGGCCTGGCCGACGCCGAGCTGGAGTTGCAAGAGGCCAAGCTCAAAGTCCAGCTGCGCGAGGCAGTGGCCAGTCAAGCCAGCGGGCTGGACAAACTTTTGCAGCAGCTGCACAAAGAGCGCACCCTCATTTGGCTGCTGGACCTGCCGCCCGAGCTGATGCCGCAGGCCTTGCAAGCGGCCCGGCAACTGGGCGTGCTGGCCATCAACCCCAGCAGCCCGCAAGACAGCTTGCGCAGCCAAGGCTGCGACGCCATGGTGTTGCACACCTACCCCAGCCAGGCCATGCTGGCCGACGCCATGGCGCAGTACCTGGCCGCACGGTCTTGGCGCCAGGTGCTGGTGCTGCACGGCCCGCAGCCTGAAGACCAGGTGCTGGCCCAGGCCTGGCAACGCGCTGCTCAGCGCTACGGCATCAAAACCACGCAAACCCGCGGCTTCAAGTTCAGCAGCGACCCGCGCGAGCGCGATGCAGGCAACCCGCGCTTGCTCACGGCCGACCGCCAGCACGAGGTGGTGGCCGTGTGGGACAGCGAAGGGGATTTCGCCCGCAGCCTGGTCTACGCCACCCAATGGCCGCGCCCGGTGGTGGGCAGCAACGGCTTGGTGGCGCAGGCCTGGCACACACAGTGGGAGCGCTATGGCGCACCGCAACTGAACCGCCGCTTTGCCCGCCAAGCCCTGCGGCCCATGGCCGGTCAAGACTGGGCCGCGTGGGTAGGCATCAAGGCGCTGGTGAGTGCAGCTGTCATGCCGCCTGCGGCGACCGGGCCCGCGCCACTGGCCGCACGCTTGCGCGCCGGTGAGGTGCGCATGGATGGCTTCAAGGGTTTGCCGCTGAGCTTTCGCGCCTGGGACGGCCAGCTGCGCCAACCCATTTTCTTGGGCCATGCCGATGGTGTGGCGGGCACCGCGCCGCTTGAAGGCGTGCTGCACCCGGTGGACACGCTGGACACCCTGGGCCGCGAAGACAAAGAGCAGCCATGCCTCAAGAAATAAGCAACCGCCCCGCGCCTTCAGCCCTGCAACACCGCCTGCGCGCAGCGCGCGCGGTGGTGGGGCGGGAGATTCACAAATTCCTGCGCCAACCGGCGCGCCTGGGCTCGGCGCTGGTGCGGCCGCTGCTGTGGTTTGTGGTGTTTGCTGCCGGTTTTCATAATGTGTTTGGCGTGTCCATCATCCCCCCCTACGAGACCTATGTGGACTACAAGGAGTACATGCTGCCAGGCCTGCTGGGCATGATTGCGCTGTTCAATGGCATGCAAAGCTCGCTGTCTTTGGTGTACGACCGCGAGATGGGCCTCATGCGTTTGCTGCTCACCGCCCCCTTGCCCAGGGCCTGGCTGCTGGGTTTTAAGTTGCTGGCAGCCACCAGCTTGTCGCTCTTGCAAATGCTGGTGTTCTTGGCCATGGCCTGGCTGCTGGGGGTGGATGTGGCGGCAGTGAACGCGCTGCTGGCCGTGCCCGCCATGGCGCTGGCGGCCATGCTGTTGGCGGCCATGGGCCTGGTGTTGTCTGTGCATGTGAGGCAGCTGGAAAACTTTGCCGGCGCCATGAACTTTGTGATTTTCCCCATGTTCTTCATCAGCTCGGCGCTCTATCCGCTGTGGAAGTTTGAGGAAGCCGGTGCCTGGTGGCTGTACAGGCTGGCCCAGCTCAACCCCTTCACGCAAGCGGTGGAAACCGTGCGCTTTGCCCTGCACGGCCAGCTCTACCTCACGGGCTGGGTCAGTGGGGTGGTGGGCACGCTGGTGTTTTTTGCGCTGGCCGTGCACGGCTACGACCCGCAACGCGGCTGGATGCGCCGCCAAGGCGTGTGAACCATGCCACCGTTTGAAGTGTCTTTCGAGCCATAGTCTCGCCGCCGCTGGCTGGCGCTGAAGACGACCGGCCAGCCCGCTCGGCAAGACCTGGTGCCTGGCTGCTTCACGTGGGGGCCACGGTCTGGAGCGGCGCCGCCTGAGCGGTCACACCGCATGCGCGCCTGGCCAGATGCATCAACAGTCTGAAGACCTTGCGCGAGTGGGTCAGCCGGGGCGAGGTGCGCACCGTGGTGCCCAGCCATGGACCGGTGCACACGGGCACACACGGCATAGACAAAGCCTGGACTGGCTGCAGTGGCTGGCGCAGCGCTTGGAAAGCAGCGTCAGGCCTGGGCCTGTCTGAGCGGCTGCGCCTGCCCGATCGCTTTGCCAAGGGGGCCGGGCAAGCGGCCGAGTTCGTGCGCAACGTGATGGGCTTGTACCCCTCTCACGAGCTGGCACAACTGCAGGGGCGCAGTGTTCCAACGGGGACCGCCCGCTGATGCAAAGTTGAACACTTCGCTGTCTGCGCCTGACCACCTTCCGACCTGAGTCCCCAAGGCCCAGGGTTTTCACGCCAATTTGAGCTGCGCCAGATGCCAGCACCGGTGGCATGGCTTTTGCCATGGAAGGCATGCACTTGCCCTGAACCTGAAGCGCAGGTCGCGACAGATCTAACCCGCTTTTTTCGAAGAGGAGACAAGTCTTGACATTCAAACTCTGCGGCGCGGCCACCGGCAAGCTGACTCAGGCCTTCCCCTTGGTGACCCCAAGCACCTGGGCCGACGGCACAGACCTCAAGAGGGGCAAAAACCAAATGCCCATGCAAACACCAGCACGACCGCCACTGAAGGCCATGCCTTGGCCTGCCGCCCAGCCGTTTGCCGCTCTGATGCTGGCCACACTGGCTCTGAGCCCCCCCCTGGCTGCGCAAGCCAGCGACAAACCGTTTTTGCGCACCACGCAAGCCGTGGTCGAAGACGACGACGAGCGCAGCTTTGAAATCAGCGCCTCTGTGCTGTCTGGACGCCATCTGCGAGAGACGGGGCTGCAAGTGGCCTACAACATTTCGCCCACCCTCAGTGTGGAGGCGCAATGGTCGCAGGCCAGACTGCGCACAGAAGGCTTGAGCAGCCGCGAGCAAGAACTCGAGGTCTGGAAATCCTGGATAGACCCGGCCCGAGAAGGCTGGGGCCTGGCCAGCAGCCTGAGTGTGGAACGCGGCCGAGAAAGTGGCGAGCGCTGGGAAAGCCCAGACTACCAAGCCATGCTGGCTTACTCCCAGCCTTGGGCAGACAAGTCGGTCTGGCTGCATGCCAACTTGGGCGCACGCTACACCTTTGACGAAGACGGGCGCCGCCGTTGGGCCGGGGTGTGGGCCCTGGGCCTGCAGCACCACCTGAGCAAGCAGTTCGGTTTGTTTGCCGAGGTGGCAGGGGCCGATGGCGGCCGCGACCGGCTCGCACAAGCGGGCGCACGCTACTGGATCAAACGAGAAAAAATAGCGCTGGACCTGGGCGTGGGTCGGCATTTTGCTGCTGAGCAGCGCGGCAATTTTGGGGTGCTGACTCTGTCTTTTTACGACCTCAGTCCATGAGCCTGAGGCCACTTTTTCTTCACCACAGAACGCCTTGCCCAACAGTCCCCGCTTGAGCGGTATGCCATTGAACCACCAGGCCATCTCGTGCGGCCCGTGTGCCTGCTCGCTCAGGAGGTGCTGCCACACAGGGCGGTCACCCGCGCTTGCAAGCCGGCCCTGAAGATAGCCCTGCGCCCAAGCAGACGGGGCTGTGGTGTGGGGCGAGTCTTCAAGCATTTGCAAAGCCTGGAACTGCCGCCCCAAGAGCCAGGCCCAGCGGCGGCGGGCAGCCTGCGTGGCAGAAGGCGAAGGCAAGGCGGTGTCCGGCATCTGGCATGGCAAGTGCAAGACCCAGTCCACCTGGGTAAGACTCTGTATCGCCCAGGTGTCGCGCCTTGCAGGCACAAGATTTAACCTTTCGAACCCAAGCCAGCGCTGCATGCCCCCCTTTTTCAGGCCCACCCCAGCCTCACCAGCCATTGAGCAGCGCTGGGCTTGGTGCAAGCTGTTCCGTTTTGGAACAAGGAGTCTCCAGGCTGTGACAGCGTGGCTGGCCAGCACCGTGTCTGCGGTGGTGCTGACCATGAGCCCAGTCTCAGCGACAGAGACTGAATCGGCATGTGGCGAAGACCTTGGCGCACATGCCGCGGGGACACCCAACGCAGCCGCCTCGCCGCTCATGACGGTGCTGCCAGGCATCGCCGTGCGGCATCGGCATTGGCCTTCGCTGGCCGAGGGCAGCCGACCGCACTGGGCCAGCAGCGTGGTGCTCTGGCAAGGGCGGCAGGCCGTGGTGCTGGACCCTGGCGCCACACACTGCAGCGGCCTGGAGCTGCAGCGCGCCATCAACCACTTGGCGGGCCAGCCACTCCAGGTGGACTTGCTCATCAACAGCCACGCCCATGCCGAGCAGGTCTTGGCCAACCACGCATGGCGCGCGCCAGTGGCGGCCTTGGCAGGCACGCAAGCGGCCATGCAGCAGCACTGCGCCGACTGCCTGGCCGCGCTCACGCAAGACTTGGGCGAGGCGGCACTGCGCGGCACGCGCATCAAGCTGCCAGAGCAAGTGCTGCAGCACGGGCAGCGCTTGCAGGCCGGTGGCCGACTCTGGCAGGTGCTGGAGATGCCCATGGCCCACACCCAAAGCGATTTGCTGCTGTGGTCGGCCGACGACGGTGTGCTGCTCGCCGGCGGCCTGATGGACGGCCACCGTTTGGTGCTGGCCCAGGGCCGCGTGGTGGGGTGGCTGCAAGCCCTTGCGCACATGGAGGCCCTGCAGCCGCGCTGGCTGATTGGCCAGCACCTGGTGGCTGGGCCCGGGCAAGTGCAAGCGGCCATTGACCAGCAGCGCCAGGCCTTGTGCGAGCTGGTGCGGCGCAGCTGGCAAGGGCTGGAGCGTTGGCAAACCGAAGCCGAGGTATTGGCGCAATTGCCCAGCCAGGGCGGTGCGGCCGACCCACTGTTGGCGCGCTTCAACCTGGGGCGGGCGTGGCGCGAGATGGAGGTGCTGTGGCTGGGGCAAGAACCCATGCCTCAAGCCTGTGCAGGCTAGCGGCTCGCCAAGCCGCTCAGCCCCACACATCGGGCGGCAGCTGCTCTTTTTTGCGGTAAATGGTGTTGCGCGAGACGCCCAACAACTTGGCGGCCGCCGATACATTGCCCTTGCATTGGCGCAGCGTTTCAGTCATGGCCAGCAAGGCCACGTCTTGCAGGCGCGCCGAGCCAGGCATGCAAATGGGAGGGGACGCAGGCCGCAGGGTGGCGTTAGGCACTGCAGGCGCTTGAAGCACTTGAGGCGATGGCGAGTCAAGGGCACAAGACAGCTGAACCTCTGGCACAGGCATGCACCTGTGCAAAGTGCTGGGCAGGTCCAGTTCTGCACCAGCCGAAGACGCAGCCGGTCGGTGCGCGTCAGCTTCTTGGACTTCTTCCAGAAAGTCGTCCGGCAGGTGCTCCATGCGGACGGTGCCACCGGCGCCCACCATCACGCAGGCGGTGCGCAGCAGGTTGTGCAGCTGGCGGATGTTGCCCGGCCAGGGGTAGCGCATGAACAAGTCCATGACCTCTTTGGACAAGTGCACAGGCTGGTCCATGCCGCTCAGGCTGAGCAGTATTTTTTGCGCCACCACGGCAAAGTCGGTGCGCTCACGCAAGGCGGGCAGGCGCACCACCAGGCCATTGAGGCGGTAATACAGGTCTTGGCGGAATTGGCCTTGCGCCATCAGCGCTTTGAGGTTGCGGTTGGTGGCGCAAATGAGCATCACGTCCACCTCGTACGCTTTGCCCGAACCCAGCGGCGTGACGCGGCGCTCTTGCAGCACGCGCAGCAAGCGCGCTTGCAATGGCGCGGGCATGTCGCCAATTTCGTCCAGAAACAAGGTGCCGCCGTGGGCCATTTGGATCTTGCCCGGTGCGCCGCGCCGTCTGGCGCCGGTGAAGGCGCCTTCCTCGTAGCCAAAGAGCTCGGACTCCATCAGCGCCTCGGGGATGGAGGCGCAGTTGATGGAGACAAACGCCCGCTTGGCCCGCGTGGAGTCGTGGTGAATGGCCTGGGCCAAGAGGTCCTTGCCCGTGCCAGTCTCGCCCAGCACCATGATGGGAATGTCACTGCCTTGCACGCGCTGGAGCTTGTGCAAGACGGCGGCCAACTGCGGATCCCCGGTGTTGAGGCCATGCAGGCCTGACCAACCAAGGCCTTCTCCGGCCATGGCCTGACTGGCAGATCTTGCGACCGGGCTTGGGGCCAAAGTGGGCAACACAGCCGATGGCGGGGAAGGCTTCAGAG
>CANHKH010000028.1 GCA_947460165.1 Comamonadaceae bacterium | reverse complement strand
GGCAGGTGCAGGCTCAGTGCGAGCGATCGCTGCGGGCAATTTGCAGCAGCGCTTGGACTTCTTCTTTGTGGTGAACCAGGTTGCTTTGGTGCCAGCGCTGGATCACCCACATAAAGCCCGCCACCACCACACCAAAGGCCGTGATGGCACCAAAGGCCGACATGCCCATGCCTGTGGACAAGGCATAAAAACCGCCCAGGCCCAAGATGCAGGCTTGTTCATTGAAGTTTTGCACCGCAATGGAGCGGCCCGCACCCATGAGGTTGTGGCCGCGGTGCTGCAAAAGCGCGTTCATGGGCACCACCAAGAAGCCGCCCAGGCCGCCCAACAAAATCAAAAAGGGCGCGGCCACCCAGACGTTGTCAATGAAGTTCATCAAAATCACCAACAAGCCCATGCCCATGCCCAAAGGCATGAGGCTGGTGGCCTGGTCCAGGCGCATGCGCATGGAGGCCATCACCGCGCCCACGGCGGTGCCAATGGCTACCACGCCCACCAGCGAAGACGCTTGCGTGGTGTTGTAGCCCAAGGCGGCGGCGCTCCAGGCCAGCACGATGTAGCGCAAGTTGCCAGAGACGCCCCAAAACAAAGTGGTGGTGGCCAGCGAGATTTGGCCCAGCTTGTCGCGCCACAAGGCCGTGTTGCAGCGCCAAAAATCGGGCAACAGCTCCAGCTTGTTGGCAGGCATGGCGCGCATCTCCACCCCAGTATTGGGGATGCGGGTGTTGAACCAAGCGGCCAAGCCGTAAATCAGAATCAGCACCGTGATGGCGGCCTCAGGCGCGGTATCAATGCCAGTGTCGAAAGCCGGCAAATTGAATGCAAGCAACATGGAAGACACGTTTTGCCCGACCAATTGCCCGCCAAGCAGCACGCCCAAAATGATGGACGCAATCGTCAGACCCTCAATCCAGCCATTGGCCTTGACCAACTGCGAGGCGGGTAAAAGCTCGGTGAGGATGCCGTATTTGGCTGGCGAATAAGCCGCCGCGCCCAGACCCACCACCGCATAGGCCAGCAAAGGGTGGGCAGAAAACAGCATGGCCAAACAACCCACCACCTTGATGGAGTTGCTCACCAGCATGACGCTGCCCTTGGGCCGAGAATCTGCAAACGCCCCCACAAAAGGGGCCAGCACCACGTAGAACAAGGCAAACATGGGCACCAAGGCCGCAGGCTGCCATTTCGGAGCGCCCCCGGCACGCAGCAACTCCACGGCCACCACAAACAGCGCGTTGTCAGCCAAGGAGCTGAAGAACTGGGCCGCCATGATGGTGTAAAAACCGCGCTTCATTGATGGATTTTGCTCACGGTTTTAAGACTGTCACAGATACTGACAATCGGTTTCACTCGGTATGACTCCTAAGGGTCCCGGTTTATAGCACGCAAGGGGGATGCCAAAATGACCAGCAAACCCATGCTGGCATCAGGCCCTTCAAGGGCTGGCGCTCTCCACAGGGCGCCGACCGGATGCCATCCAACGCCTGTATTGACCCCACCCAAGCCATGCCACGTCCCATTTTGGCCACCATCCATGCCCCGGCCCTGCGCCACAACTTGGCACGCGTGCGCGCGGCGGCAGGTGACGCCAAACTCTGGGCCACCGTCAAGGCCGACGCCTATGGCCATGGCATAGAGCGGGTGTTTGACAGCTTGCGCGCCGCCGATGGCTTTGCCCTGCTGGACTTGAAAGAGGCCCAGCGCCTGCGCGCGCTTGATTGGCGCGGCCCCATTTTGTTGCTCGAAGGCTGCTTTGACGCGCGTGACCTGGAGCTGTGCTCGCGCTTGGGACTGTGGCATGTGGTGCACTGCCAAGAGCAAATCGACATGCTGGCCGCGCACAAAACCCAGCTGCCCCAGCGCGTGTTCCTCAAAATGAACTCGGGCATGAACCGACTGGGCTTTGCACCCGAGCGTTTTCGCGCTGCTTGGACCCGCCTGAACGCTTTGCCTCAGGTGGACGAAATTTCACTGATGACGCACTTCAGCGACGCCGACGGCCCCAAAGGCATTGCGTCTCAAATGGCCGCTTTTGAGGCTGTCACCACCGACCTGCCTGGCGAGCGCTCGCTGGCCAACAGCGCGGCCGTGCTGCGCCACGGACCCGCCTTAGGTCCCCGCTCAGACTGGGTGCGGCCTGGCATTGCGCTGTACGGCAGTGCGCCCGACTTTCCCGAGAACGGCGCGCGCGACTGGCAGCTGCTGCCCACCATGAGCTTGAGCTCGCGCCTGATTGCCGTGCAGCACCTGAAGGTCGGCGACACGGTGGGCTATGGCTCTGAATTCACGGCCGAGCAGCCGCTGCGCATGGGCGTGGTCGCTTGTGGCTATGCCGACGGCTACCCCCGGCACTGCAGCACAGGCACGCCGGTGCTGGTGGAAGGCCAACGCACCCGGCTGCTGGGGCGGGTGAGCATGGACATGCTGGCCGTGGACCTCACGCCCGTGCCCCAAGCGGACATGGGCAGCCCTGTCACGCTGTGGGGCCGGGCTGAGCAGGGCGAGCTGCTGTCCATTGACGAGGTGGCAGCGGCCGCTGGCACCGTGGGCTATGAGCTCATGTGTGCACTGGCCCCGCGTGTGCCTGTGGCGGTCGAGGCCGATGACTGAGCGCCAAGTCTGTTCAAATTCGCAAGCTTTGAATTGATGAACAGTTTGACAGGCGCAGCATCTGCACGCAACTAAGCCTTTGCAAGCTGAGCCCAGCCGCTTTTATTAGGACCTTTTCACATGAAACGCCGACAACTTTCTCGCCTGGCCTTGGGCCTGGCCCTGTCCACCTCCCTGGCCACCCCGGCCCTGGCCCAGACCTTTCCGAGCAAGGCCGTGCGCATCGTCGTGCCCTTTGGCGCAGGCGGCGTGGCCGACCTCACCGTCCGCACCGTGGCCGCCAAAATGGCCGAGGGCCTGGGCCAGTCGGTGGTGATTGAGAACAAACCCGGCGCAGGCGGCGTGGTGGCGGGCGATGCCGTGGCCAAGGCCGATCCCGACGGCCACACCTTGCTGCTCATGTCCAACGGCACGGCGGTGAGCGCGGGCCTGTTCAAGTCCCTGCCTTTTGACACGCTCAAAGACTTTGCGCCCATCTCAACCCTGGGCACTTTTGACATTGCCATCATCGTGCCAGCCAATTCGCGCTTTAAAACGCTGGGCGAGCTGCTGGCCTTTGCCCGCGCCAACCCCGGCAAACTCAACGTGGGCAGCATCAACGTGGGCAGCACCCAGAACCTGGCGGCCGAGCTGTTCAAAACCGCGGCGGGGATTGACGCGCAGATCGTGCCTTTCAACGGCACGCCCGCCGTGGTCACCGCGCTGCGCGGGGGCCAGGTGGAGGTGGCGGTGGAAATTTTGGGGCCGGTGATGTCGCAAATCAGCGCCCAGGCCCTGCGCGCCCTGGCTGTGACGGGCGACAAACGCGCGGCCGTGCTGCCCGAGGTGCCCACCGCCAAAGAAGCCGGTGTGGCCAATTTGAGCGCCTCCAGCTGGAACGCCCTGGCCGCCCCGGCCAAAACACCGCCAGCCGTGATCGCGCGATTGAACAAGGAAATCACCGCCGCCTTGAACGCACCGGACGTGAAGAAAAAGCTGGCTGAGTTGAACGTGGATGCCCAGGCCAGCACCCCAGAGCAAACCGCCGCTTTGCTGGCCAGTGACATTCGCCGCTGGGGCGAGGTGATCACCCGGGCCAAAATTCCCCAGCAATAAGTGCAAAAACGCCCAGCCCGTGAACCCGGCTGGGCGTCTTTACACGTTTGCTGACCGGGCTTTAAAAAGCCCGGTCTTCAAGCTCAGGCCTCGCCCCAGACTTCCTGGGTGGTCTCAATGACCAAGCGCAGCTTGTCGCGCTGGGCCTGCACGGCAATGTTGTTGCCGTGCACGGTGCTTGAAAAACCACACTGGGGCGACAGCGCCAGCTGGTCCAAGGGCGCGTACTTGGCGGCTTCTTCAATGCGGCGCTTGAGTGCGTCTTTGCTTTCCATCTCGCCAAACTTGGTGGTCACCAAGCCCAGCACCACGGTTTTGCCCTTGGGCAAAAAGCGCAGGGGACGGAAGTCGCCGCTGCGGTCGTCGTCGTACTCCAGGAAATAGGCGTCGATGTCCATCTCCGAGAGCAAGGCCTCGGCCACCGGCTCGTAATTGCCTGCGGCTGCGTGCGTGCTCTTGAAGTTGCCGCGGCACAGGTGCATGGCCAAGAGCATGCCTTCGGGCTTTTGCGCCACCACCTTGTTGACGAACTGCGCGTAGCGGTGCGGCAGCTCGTTGGGGTCGTCCCCACGCTGGCGGGCGGCTTCGCGCATTTTTTCGTCGCACAGGTAGGCCAAGTTGGTGTCGTCCATTTGCACATAGGTGCAACCGGCGGCGGCCAAGCTGCGCAGCTCGTCGCCGTAGGCTTTGGCCACGTCGTCGTAAAACGCGGGGTCCAGCTCGGGGTAAGCCGTGCGGCTGATGCCGGCGCGGCCACCACGGAAGTGCAGCATGGTGGGCGAGGGAATGGTCACCTTGGGTGTGCAGCCCGCAGCCACTTGGCTCTTGAGGTATTCAAAGTCAGCCAGCTGGATGTTCTTGGCGTGCGTGACTTTGTCGGTGACACGGATCACTGGCGGGGCCAGGTGCGTGGTGCCATCGGGGTGCAGCACCGACATCGGAATGTCGGTGACCACGCCGCCGAGTTGCTCCAGAAAGTCGATGTGGAAATAGGTGCGGCGGAACTCGCCGTCGGTGATGGCTTTGAGGCCCACGTCTTGCTGGAACTTGACGATCTCCGCAATCGCCTTGTCCTCGACCGCGCGAAGCTGCTCGGGGGTGATCTGGCCCTTGGCCTTTTGCTCGCGCGCCTCCAGCAGGTAGGCGGGGCGAAGAAAGCTGCCGACGTGGTCGTAGCGGGCGGGTAACTGAACCATGCTCTGGTCTCCTCTGTTGAAATGGTGGGGCGAATGCTAGCTCAACACTGGGTGCTCACAAATCGAGCACCAGCACGGCCGACTTGGCGCGCGAGCAGCAGGGCGTGAATTGGTCGTTCAAAGCCTTCTCCTCGTCGGTGAAGTACATGTCGCGGTGGTCGCACTCGCCTTCAAGCACACGGGTGATGCAAGTGCCGCACACGCCTTGCTCGCAGGAGACCAAAATGTCCACGCCATGGGCCTGCAAGGCGGCCGTGACGGTTTGGTCGGCGGCTATGGTGTAACTTTTGCCGGTGCTGGCGATGCGAACTTCAAAACTGCCGTCGCCCGTGGTGTCTTGCGGGGCCGCGCCAAAGTACTCCAGGTGCACCTGGTCGGCGGGCCAGCCATGGCTTTTGGCCGTGCTCACCACAAAGTCAATAAAGCCAGTGGGGCCGCACACATACAGGCGCGTGCCGGCGGGCGAAGCCTTGAGCACGGCGGGCAGGTCCAGCTTTTGTGCGGCTTCGCCGTCGTCCAGGTGCAGGTGAAAACGCTCGCCAAAGGCTTGGAGCTCGTTCAAAAAAGCGCTGCGCACCAAGGCGCGGTTGCAGGCGTGAATTTCAAAGCTCGCGCCCGTGGCCGCCAAACGCTGGGCCATGCACAAAAGCGGCGTGATGCCAATGCCACCGGCCAGCAGCACCGAGTGCGGGGCGCTGTGCAGCGGAAAGTTGTTGCGCGGCTCGCTGATGCTCAGCATATCGCCTTCTTTGACCAGGTCGTGCATGGCCACCGAGCCACCCCGGGAGGCGGCATCGCGCAAGATGCCCAGGCGGTAGTGCGCTGCGTCCTGCGGGTCATTGCACAGCGAGTAGGGGCGCACCAGGCCGCCGGGCAGGTGCACGTCGATGTGGGAGCCGGCCGAAAACGCCGGCAGTGCGCCACCGTCGCTGCGCGCCAGCACAAAGCTGTCAATGTCCTGGGCTTCTGCGCGTCGGCGCAACACTTTCACCTGTAGTTGTGTCATGGCTGATGTTTAAAAGTTACAGCACCGCGTCTGCAGCCTGGGGGGCTTGTTCGGCGGCGATCAAACGGTCAATGATGCGGCGAGACTGTACGCCACCTGCGTCGATGTTAAGCAACAACAGCTTTCTGTTTTTATACAGCGTCAGGTTGCGCTGCTGGGCTTCAAGCACCGCCGTGTCTTCGGCAAACACCTTGCCCTGGCCTTCTTTGATTTGCGCCGTGAGGTTTTTGTCCTTGACGTTGAAGTTGCGCGCCATGCCCCAGAAGTACCACATGCTGGTCTCGGTCTCTGGGGTGAGGAAGTCCACCACGATGCTGGAGACCTTTTGGTCGGCTGGGGCCTCGTAGCCGCCCTGGCCGGCCAGGGCCACACCCACTTCGATCATCACATGGCTGGGTGGGCTGAAGTGGCAAATCTGCCAGCGGTCCACCAGCTGGTCGTCGGGCAGGCCGTTGCCGCGCAGGTTGGCGCGCCAAAAAGGCGGGGCTTTGACGCCATTCATGAAGCGGCTGGTGATGACTTCTTCGCCCACGGTTTTGGTGGTGACCGGGGTTTCGTCAATTTCTTTTTGACCAATGCTGGTGGTGTGCACATAGGTTTCGTGCGTCAGGTCCATCAGGTTGTCGACCATCAAGCGGTAATCGCAGTGAATGTGGTACATGCCCCCGCCATAAGCCCAGTCGGGGCTGTCGGCCCAGTGCAGGTGGTGCAATTTGGCCGGGTCGGCCAGCGCCGGATCGCCTGGCCAGACCCAAATAAAGCCGTGGCGCTCGATCACGGGGTAGGCGCGAATGGCTGGAAATCCGCCCACCCGCTGACCCGGCATGGAGACGGTTTTGCCGTTGCAGCCCATCACCAGGCCGTGGTAGCCGCAGACCAGCTGGCCTTCACACACCTGGCCCAGCGACAGGGCGGCGCCGCGGTGCGGGCAAAAGTCCTCCACCGCCGCGACCTGGCCTTCTTGCGGTCGGTAAAAGGCAATGGACTCGCCACACACCCTGCGGCCCAGGGGCTTGGCATCGATTTCGTCGGGGGTACAGGCCACGTACCAGGCGTTTTTAGGAAACATGTCGCTCATCTTTTGCAAAAGGGATGGATCGTGATTATGGTTCTATGGATACAGACTGTATACAGTCAGATCTAAATAATCAGAATTTTTCGCTTATTCGACGGTCTTCGGGTCGATTTTTGAGGTTCTGCTGCTAAAGTGGATACATGGCGGCACTCGCAGACAACAACTCCAGCACAGACGCCGAGCCCTCAAGCTCGCAGGCGGTCAAGGCATTGCTGCGCCTTCGTGAGATGGTGCTGGCCGGCGAACTGGCGGGCGGCAGCCGCATTGCTGAAGTGGCCATTGCTGAAAAACTGGGCGTCTCACGCACCCCCATTCGGGCGGCCTTGATGCGGCTGGAACAGGAAGGTTTGCTGGAGCTTTTGCCGGGTGGGGGTTACACCGTGCGCACCTTCAGCGAGCGGGACATCTCTGAAGCCATTGAGCTGCGGGGCACCCTGGAAGGCTTGTCAGCCCGCTTGGCTGCCGAGCACGGCGTGCCCACCATGCTGTTGACCGAAGCCCGCGCCTGCCTGGATGAAATTGACGCGGTACTGGCCCACCCCGCCCTGGACGACGAGGCTTTTACAGCCTACGTGCGGCTGAACGAGCATTTTCACAGCCTGCTCAGCGAGATGGCGAGCAGCGCCGTGATTGCCAAAGAACTCGAACGTGTGGTGCGGCTGCCTTTTGCATCGCCCTCCGGGTTTGTGGTGGCTCAAGCCAACTCTGGCCACGCCCGCGACATGCTGGTGGTGGCTCAGGACCAACACCGCCAGGTGCTCGAAGCCATTGGCCAGCGCGAAGGTTCGCGCGCCGAAGCCATCATGCGCGAACACTCTCGCCTGGCACAACGCAATTTGCGTGCAGCCCTGACCGGCACGATAGAAGCCATGCCCGCCGTGCGGCTGATTCGAAAGCGCGAGTTCAGGACCAGGCCTTGACAAGTGATGCGGCGCATCTTCCAGGGTGCGTTGACAGCTCCACACTGGGACGATCAGCCCTCACAGAACTCGCACAGACTAGTACCATTGAAATGCCTGACACTACGCTGGCTTTTCGCAGAATCCCAAACGTCAAAAAATTGGAAAATAAATGAAACGACGCCACCTCACTGCCCTGGCCTTGGCCACCTCTGTCCTGCTGGCCCAGCCCGCCTTGGCCCAAGACAATGTGTTCAAAATCGGCCTGATTTTGCCCATGACGGGCCAGCAAGCGACCACAGGCCGGCAAATTGAGGCGGCGGCCAAGCTGTGGATGGCGCAAAACGGCGACACCGTGGCGGGCAAAAAAGTGCAGCTCATCGTCAAAGACGACACCTCCTTGCCGGACGTGACACGCCGCCTGGCCCAGGAACTGGTGGTCAACGACAAGGTCAACGTGCTGGCCGGCTTTGGCATCACGCCCTCGGCCATGGCCGTCGGTCCGATTGCCACCCAATCGAAAACCCCCATGGTGGTGATGGCCGCCGCCACCTCCAGCATCACGGAAGCCTCGCCCTACATTGTGCGCACCAGCTTCACGCTGCCGCAGGCCTCGGTGGCCCTGGCCGACTGGGCGCCCAAGAACGGCATCAAGCGCGTGGTGACGCTGGTGTCGGACTATGGCCCCGGCATTGATGCCGAGCGCTTTTTCAAAGACCGCATGCTGTTCAACGGCGGCCAAGTGCCCGAGTCGCTGCGCGTGCCCCTGCGCAACCCAGACTTCGCCCCCTTCTTGCAAAAAGTGCGTGACCTCAAGCCCGACGCGCTGTTTGTGTTTGTGCCCTCGGGCGCAGGCGCGGCCGTGATGAAGCAGTTCTTGGAGCGCGGCATGGACAAGGTCGGCATCAAGCTCATTGGCACGGGCGATGTGACCGACGACGACCAGCTCAACGACATGGGCGACGGCGCCATTGGCGTGGTCACCTCGCACCACTATTCGGCCTACCACCCTTCTGCCATGAACAAAAAGTTTGTGGCCGAATTTGGCAAGGCCAACAAGGGCATGCGCCCCAACTTCATGGCCGTGGGCGGCTACGACGGCATGCGCGTGATTTACGAGGCGCTCAAAGTCTCCAAAGGCCAGGGCGGCGGCGACGCGCTGCTGGCGGCCATGAAGGGCCAGATCTTTGAGAGCCCACGCGGCCCCATGTTCATTGACGCGCAAACCCGCGACGTGGTGCAAAACATTTACCTGCGCCGAGTCGAGCGCAAAGAAGGTCAGCTGCACAATGTCGAGTTTGACGTGGTCAAAGACGTGAAGGACCCGGGCAAAGCCCGCTGATCCTGGTGACGGGCCGCACAGCGGGCCTGTCTTTCTAAGCTGCGGCGAGCGCTCCCTGTGGGACGTTCGTCGCTGCTGTTTTGGAGCAAGCCACACACCATGTTGACCATTCTTTTCGACGGCATTGCCTACGGCATGCTGCTATTTATTTTGGCGGTGGGCCTGTCGGTGACCATGGGCTTGATGAACTTCATCAACCTGGCCCACGGCGCCTTTGCCATGGCCGGCGGCTACATCACGGTGCTGCTCATGCAGCGGCTCGATGTGCCTTTTTTGCTGTGCCTGCCACTGGCTTTTTTGGGCTCGGCCCTGATTGGTGCGGTGCTCGAACGCACGCTCTACCGCCCGCTCTATCACCGGCCGCACCTGGACCAGGTGCTGTTTTCCATTGGCATGGTGTTCATGGCCACGGCGTCGGTAGACTATTTCATTGGTTCTACCCAGCAAATCATTCAGCTGCCCGAGTGGCTCAAGGGCCGCACCGAGCTGGGCACGGGAGACTGGATCTTGGGCATGGGGCATTACCGCTTGTTCATCATTGCCGTGTGCGTGGCACTGACCGTGGCCTTGCAGTACGTGCTCTCACGCACCCGCTTTGGCAGCCGGCTGCGCGCCTCGGTGGACGACCAGCGCGTGGCCGCCGGCCTGGGCATCAACGTGAACATGGTGTTCTTGACCACTTTTGCCGTGGGCTCTGGCTTGGCGGGGCTGGGCGGCGCCCTGGGCGCCGAAGTGCTGGGGCTGGATCCGAACTTTCCGCTCAAATTCATGGTGTATTTTTTGATTGTGGTGGCCGTGGGCGGCACCACCTCCATCAGCGGGCCGCTGCTGGCCGCACTGCTGCTGGGCATTGCCGACGTGGCCGGCAAGTACTACATCCCCAAGCTGGGCGCGTTCATTGTGTACGCGCTGATGATTGCCATTTTGATCTGGCGCCCGCAAGGCCTCTTCGTGCGCCAAGGAGGCAAGTAAAACCATGAATGCACAACAGTCGCTGCTGCGCAAAAGCAGTTTCAAGTGGTGGGAAGTCCTGCTGTGGATGGCCCTGCTCTCCTCGCCCGCCTGGCTGCCCAAGCAAGCGCTCATCATCAACGAGATCGCCATCGTCGCGCTGTTTGCGGTGTCGCTGGACTTGATCTTGGGCTACACCGGCATCGTCTCGCTGGGCCATGCGGCCTTCTTCGGTTTGGGCGGCTATGCCGCTGGCCTCTTGGCCAAGCACATCACCCCCGACCCCTTGCTGGGCCTGGCCATGGGCACGGCCGTGGCCACGCTCACGGGGGCGGTGATGTCGCTGACCATCATGCGCGGCAACGACCTCACGCGCCTGATGGTGACGCTGGGCTTTGCACTCATTTTGTTTGAGCTGGCCAACAAGCTCGACTGGCTCACCGGCGGCGCCGACGGCCTGCAGGGCGTGGTCATGGGGCCAGTGCTCGGGCGCTTTGAATTCGACCTGTACGGGCAAACCGCGGCTTTTTATTCGCTGTCGGTGCTGCTGGTGTGCTTTGTGCTGCTGCGCCGGGTGGTGCATTCGCCTTATGGTGCCACGCTCATGGCCATACGCGACAACCGGCTGCGCGCCATGGCCATTGGCATTCCAGTGACCCGCCGCCTCTCGTCCATTTACACCCTGGCGGCGGCCGTGGCCGGCGCTGCAGGCGTGCTGATGACACAAACCACGGGCTTTGCCTCGCTGGATTTGTTTGACATTCACCGCTCGGCCGACGTGCTGCTGATGCTGGTGATTGGCGGCACCGGCTGGCTTTACGGCGGTATTTTGGGCGCCGTTGTCTTTAAGGTCATGCAAGACGTGCTTTCCAGCATCACGCCGCAGTACTGGACCTTTTGGCTGGGCCTGTTCTTGGTGGTGCTGGTGATGGTGGGGCGCGAACGCCTGAACAACCCGCGCAGCTGGTTCTCGTCCAAAGTCAGCAAGGAGACAGCCGCATGAGCGCCGCGCCCACAGACACCACCACCACCGTGCTGCATGCCAAAGGCCTGGTCAAGCGCTTTGGCGGCATCATCGCCACCGACCACGTCACGCTGGCGCTGAAAAAAGGCGCACGCCACGCGCTCATAGGCCCCAACGGGGCGGGCAAAACCACGCTGATCAATTTGCTCACTGGGGTGCTGCCGCCCACAGAGGGGCGCATTGAACTGGAAGGCCAGGACATCACTGACTTGGCGCCTCACCAACGCGTGGAGCGAGGCATGGTGCGCACCTTTCAAATCAACCAACTGTTTGACCCGCTCACCCCGCTGGAGACGCTGGCACTGACGGTCTCACGCCACAAGGGCTTGGGCGCGCGCTGGTGGCAACCCCTGGGCAAGAACACCGAGGTGGTGCGCCGCTGCGAAGAATTGCTGGAACAGTTTCACCTCACCGAGGTGATGAACCAGCCCACCCGTGTGCTCGCTTACGGCAAGCGGCGGCTGCTGGAAATTGCCATTGCCCTGGCCTGCGAGCCCCGGGTGCTGCTGCTGGACGAGCCGGTGGCCGGCGTGCCGGCGGGCGAGCGTGAAGAGCTGCTGCAGACCGTGGCCGCCTTGCCGGCCGATGTGTCGGTGCTCTTGATTGAACACGACATGGACCTGGTTTTTAACTTTGCGACCTACATCACGGTGTTGGTCAACGGCGGCCTGCTCACCGAGGGCGAGCCCGATTTCATTGCCAACGACGCGCGCGTCAAGGCGGTGTACCTGGGCCACGGCGAGGAGGCCCACCATGGCTGAACTGTTGCAAGTCGAACGCCTCAAAGCCGGTTACGGCGAGGCCGTGGTGCTGCAAGAGGTCTCGCTCAGCCTGAACCAGGGCGAGACCCTGGCTTTGCTGGGCCGCAATGGCACTGGCAAAACCACGCTCATGAACACGCTGGCTGGCGCCACGCGCCAGCACGGCGGCGCCATTTACCTGGGTGCGGGCAGCCAGCGCCTGGCTCTGCACAAGCTGCCGTCTTTTGAGCGGGCGGCCGCCGGCATTGGCTGGGTGCCGCAAGAGCGCAATATCTTCAAGTCGCTGACGGTGCATGAAAACCTCACCGCCGTGGCCAGACCCGGCAAGTGGACGCCCGACAGCGCCTATGAGATGTTTCCCCGCCTGGCCGAGCGAAAAACCAACCTGGGCACGCAGTTGTCGGGCGGCGAGCAGCAAATGCTGGCCGTGGCCCGCGCCTTGGTACTCAACCCCAAGCTGCTCTTGCTCGACGAGCCGCTGGAGGGGCTGGCGCCCATCATCGTGGAAGAGCTTTTGCGGGCCATTCGCCGCATCACCCGTGAAGAAGGTCTGTCGGCCATCATCGTGGAGCAACACCCGCAGGCCATTTTGGCGATCTCAGACCAAGCCGTGGTGCTGGACCGGGGCACGGTGGTGCACCACAGCAGCGCCCAAGCCTTGAAGGCCCAACCCGAGTTGCTCGACAGCTTGCTGGGCGTGGCCCGTTGACGTCCCCGCGGACCGCGCTGGGCGCGGTCCGCTTTGGCCAACAGCGCCCAACACCCGCACAGCACAAACGCAGGCGCAGGCCCTTTCATTTTGGCGTCCAAGCCCAAGCGCAAAAGACCCCTGGCTCAGCCACGTCAGAGCCTGCTTTGACCGATGAGCGCGGCCTACAATCCCGCCACTTTCAGACATTTCGGCCTACCCACTGCAGGTATGGCCGCACCCAGGAGACCCCATGTCCACCCCCACCCATGACAGCCAGCAGGACAAGCGCGACAGCCTCAGGCGCGCCGCGCTCGACTACCACGCGCTGCCCACCCCGGGGAAAATAGCGATTGCCGCCACCAAGCAACTGACCAACCAACGCGACCTGGCCTTGGCCTACACGCCGGGTGTGGCCGCCCCGTGCGAAGAAATCGTCAAAGACCCCAACAACGCCTACAAGTACACCGCCCGTGGCAATTTGGTGGCCGTCATCACCAACGGCACGGCCGTGCTGGGCCTGGGCAACATCGGGCCTTTGGCGTCCAAGCCCGTGATGGAGGGCAAGGCGGTCTTGTTCAAAAAGTTTGCCGGTGTGGATGTGTTCGACATTGAGATCAACGAGCCAGACCCCGTCAAACTGGTGGAAGTGATTGCCGCCCTGGAGCCCACCTTTGGGGCCATCAACCTCGAAGACATCAAAGCGCCTGACTGCTTTTATGTGGAGCGCGAGTTGCGCAAGCGCTTGAAGATCCCCGTGTTCCATGACGACCAGCACGGCACGGCCATCACCGTGGGTGCGGCCATCTTGAACGCGCTCAAAGTGGCCGGTAAACCGCCTGGCGAGGTCAAACTGGTGACCTCGGGCGCGGGTGCGGCCGCCCTGGCCTGCCTGAATTTGCTCTTGCACCTGGGCATAGAGCGCAAGAACATCTTTGTGACCGACTTGGCTGGCGTGGTCTATGAAGGCCGCACCGAGCTGATGGACGAAGACAAAATCCAGTTCGCGCAGCCCACATCGGCGCGCAGCCTGGGCGAGGTCATTGAAGGCGCCGACATCTTTTTGGGCCTGTCTGCCGGCGGCGTGCTCAAGCCCGACATGGTGCGCAAAATGGCGGCCAGGCCCATCATCTTTGCCCTGGCCAACCCCAACCCGGAGATCACCCCGGAAGACGTCAAAGCCGTGCGCGAGGACGCCATCATCGCCACCGGCCGCACGGACTACCCCAACCAGGTCAACAACGTCTTGTGCTTTCCCTACATCTTTCGCGGCGCCCTGGATGCCGGGGCCTCGACCATCACGCTGGAGATGGAAATTGCAGCCGTGCACGCCATTGCTGAGCTGGCCCAGGCCGAGCAAAGCGAGGTGGTGGCCGCCGCTTACGTGGGCGAGAAACTGGCCTTTGGTCCCGATTACCTGATCCCCAAGCCCTTTGACCCGCGCCTGATGATCAAAATCGCGCCCGCCGTGGCCAAGGCGGCCGCAGACAGCGGGGTGGCGCAGCGCCCCGTCACCGACATGGACGCCTACATCGAGCGGCTGCAAAGCTTTGTGTACGCCTCGGGCACCACCATGAAGCCGATTTTTGCCGCCGCCAAGGGCGCGACCCGCAAGCGTGTGGCCTACGCCGAAGGCGAGGAAGAGCGGGTGCTGCGCGCCGCCCAAATCGTGGTGGACGAGGGCCTGGCCCGGCCCACGCTGATCGGCCGGCCGTCGGTCATTGAACAGCGCATCGCCAAATTTGGCCTGCGGCTCAAGGAGGGGCTGGACTATGACATCGTCAACGTCGAAGAAGACAGCCGCTACCGCGACTTCTGGCAAACCTACCACCGCATGATGGAGCGCCGTGGCGTGACCACGCAGATGGCCAAAATCGAGATGCGGCGCCGGCTGACCCTGATAGGCAGCATGCTGCTGCACAAGGGCGACGTGGACGGCCTGATTGTGGGCACCTGGGGCACCACGCCGATTCACCTGGAGTACATCGACCAGGTCATAGGCAAACGCCCCGGCGTGCACACCTACGCCTGCATGAACGGCCTGATGCTGCCAGGCCGCCAGGTTTTCTTGGTGGACACCCACGTCAATTACGACCCAACGGCCGAACAGCTCGCCGAAATCACCACCATGGCAGCTGAAGAAATGATGCGCTTTGGCATCAAGCCCAAGGCGGCGCTGCTGTCGCATTCCAACTTTGGCTCGTCCAACCAGCCCAGCGCGCTCAAAATGCGTCACACCTTGGAGCTGCTGCGTGCGCAAGCACCTTGGTTGGAAGTAGACGGCGAGATGCACGGCGACATTGCCCTGGACGTCGCAGGCCGCCACAGCGTCATGCCGCAAAGCACGCTGGCGGGTGAAGCGAATTTGCTGGTGCTGCCCAACATAGACGCGGCCAACATTTCTTACAACCTGCTCAAAACCGCCGCGGGCGGCAATATTGCCATTGGCCCGGTGCTCTTGGGGGCGGCCAAACCCGTTCACATTCTGACCGCCAGCACCACCGTCAGGCGGATTGTGAACTTGACGGCCTTGACCGTGGCTGACGCGAACGTGGCCCGCTGAGCAAGCGCTCACTTAGCCTGAACGGTCCTTGGAGAGGCCCACGGAGATACCCTTGCATTTTTCGTGCACATGAGTCAAAATACCTGTCTTGAAAGTTAGGGGATAACCCGTGTAGGGCTTCGATGAAGAGGTCGGGCGCCTGATGTTCAAGAAAGGTTTTTTCATGTGGCGGAATTCGGGGAGTGGCTGGCGCCACGCTCTGACGGTGGCACTTTTGGTCCTGGCCAGCGCGGTAAGCGCACCAGCTTGGACCAGAAATACCCAGCCCGCAGATGCAAAAACCGCCGACACCACGATTGCGGTGGCGCAGCTCCCAGCTCAGGGTCGAGATGTCTTGACTTTGATTGACCAGGGCGGCCCCTTCCGGCATGACAAGGACGGCACGGTGTTTGGCAACCGGGAGAGGCTTTTACCGCCCGCGCCTCGTGGTTTCTACCGCGAATACACCGTCAGAACACCAGGGGTCAGTCATCGCGGAGCCAGGCGAATTGTGTGTGGTGGGCTCAAACCCACCCAGCCAGAAGCTTGTTTTTACACCGAAGACCATTACGCCAGTTTCCGCCGGATCATTCGCTGAGCATCTGTCAGCATTCCGGGTTTATGCGAATTTTTATAACTTGGGCTTGAGCTTTCCATGGAAAAAGACACGAAGGTGGACACGCCACTTCGTACTGTGAGGACCAACATCGTTCAGTCCATACGCGCGTACCGCGTGCCTGAACTGCACGATGCAGCCACCGAGCTGGGCCATCACTTCCTGTATGCAAACCTGGCGAATGCACAGAGCAAACAGGACGTGCTGGACATGATCGCCGCGCAGTACACCTTTCCCGCGCACTTCGGGAAAAACTTTGATGCACTCTACGACTGCATGACCGACTTGGTGCACAAGTCGGGGCAACAGCCGGGCTTTATCGTGGTGCTCGAGCAAATTCCTGCACACGCCAAATTTGACAAGGAAGCGCGCGAGCAACTGCTCGACATCTTCCGGGACGCCGCCGACTACTGGGCCGACCGAAAGATACCGTTCAGATGCTTCTATTCTTTTCTGTAGCCCGTTCCCCGGAGATTGGCCAAGGGGAACGGGCGAATGAGGCCCCGCAAGCAACACCAGAGGGTGAGACCATGCCGACCGACAAGTTGGTGGACATCTCGCCCTTGGCATTGCGCATGAGCAGTCCGTTCAACGCGGGTTATTGGCTCGCTGCTGCTTGAATCGACCTGCGCGCGCCCCAACACCAGGGGCTTGCAATGCACCCAAGCCCGCCCTTGCGCGGGCTTGGT